>JBBIVA010000144.1:0-7276 GCA_037439945.1 Marinilabiliaceae bacterium | reverse complement strand
CTTAGTTATCAAATGGTTATAGCATCGAAAAGTCTTTTTCACGTTGGACTAATTAAGAAAAAAACCCGCATAAGCGGGTTTTTTTTAAGCATTTATCATCATTGGCATTAGCAACATTAATTCCTCTTCATTTTCTTCTTTATTAAGAGGTAATAAAATTGCAGCACGTGATGGATCAGACATCTCAATTATTATATCCCCTGAGGAAAGATTATCCAGGATATCTGCCAAAAAGAGTGATTTAAATCCAATTTCCATTTCATCACCTTCATACTGGCAACGAAGCTTTTCAAAGGCTGAAATTGAAAAATCAATATCCTGTGCCGAAACAACAATTTCATTATTTACCAAATGTAGTTTTACAAGGTTACTGGCCTGATTTGCAAAAATTGAAACACGTCCAAGTGTATTGGCCAAATCCACCCTGTCTATAACAGCCTTATTTGGATTATCCTGCGGTATTACAGCATTATAGGATGGATAATTACCTTCAACAAGCCTGCAAACCATTTTATAGTTAGGCAAAGTAAAAAATGCATTTTTATGATCAAATTCAATTAAAACATCGCCACTTTCCCTTGGAAGTACATTTTTTAGCAATCCTGCTGGTTTTTTAGGAAGTATGAAGGAAGCATCAAAATTACTTTTTGCATCCAACCGTTGATAGCGAACTAATTTGTGAGAATCAGATGCTACAAAGGTCATACTGTCGGCTGAAAATTCAAATAAAATACCATTCATTACCGGCCTTAGGTCATCGTCAGCGGTTGCAAACAATGTTTTGTTTATACCGGTCATCAATAAATTTACAGGTAACTGTATCCTATTTGATTTATCTTCATCTACCACCGGAATTGAAGGATAATCCTGACCTGGTTGTGCTATAAAATTATACTTCCCCCTCTCCGATATTATATCCACTACCAATGAGTCCATTGAAATTTCAAAGGTTAATGGTTGTTCGGGAAGTTTTTTCAATATATCCAACAAAATTTTAGATGGTAAGGCTACAACCCCACTGCCTTCTGTACTGTCAGTTTCCATGTTTGTAGTCATTGTTACCTCAAGGTCTGATGCTGTAATGCTCAATGATTTATCCTTAAGATCAAAAAGAAAACAGTCGAGAACCGGCAATTGGCTTTTGGACGATATCGCCCGGCTTATGGCCTGTAAATGCGACAATAATTCTGAACTGGATGCAACAAATTTCATAAGAAATAAAATTAATAAGTTTGGCCTTTAACTCTTTTGAAAGTAAAATATTTATCTTTTTGCAATTCTGTATTAAATAAAGACATAATCAACTAATCATTTTTTATCATTTAAAGGATGAGACATTTCATTTATAATTTTTACCTTATAAATATATGAAATATCTGGCAATTAAGCTGATCAGAAATTTAAAAAAACAATTGCAAAAGCCCCCGAATATACAAAAAACCTCCACACCCAGTGTTTGTAACAACAAAAAAACATTTAACTAAATTATAAATTTATTTTGCATATCGCCCCTTCCGCCAAAAATTAAACCCAATACCCAACAATATTATTATTATTAACGGAAAAGCAATATTAATAATTTTCCATACAACCAATTCATCGGATATCTTTTCCTTATTCAACAGCCTTAATTCCTGTGATCTGCCCCTTAGAGCCATCCAACCATCATCATCTACCAAAAAATTTACAGCATTTAATATGAACTGTTTATTTCCGAATGTTTGATTACTCAACTCATCAAATCCCAATGGAAGTATTTGCGGAGATCCTGAATTACGTAACCTTACTTCATTACGTATTATATCACCATCTGCAACAACAATCAGCCTGGTTGGTTTACTTTTATACATGATTTCGGAGGTATGAATATTAAGCCCCGGTGGTGTAGGCCTGTTTGAAAAGGCTGAATTAAAACTACCTTCAATTGAAACAGCCACAGGTATATACGATTTTCTGAATTCTTCCCTTACAGGTTTTTCATTTACCATGGCTAATGTAATAAATACAGGCACAAAGGTTTCCCTTGTATATCTTCCTGTTCTAAGTAATACCTTTTTAATATTATCATCAGTATTACCAACAGAATCGATACTACTAACAAATTCCCCTTTTACTACATTAACATTACGTGTAACTGAATGATCCTGTGCAGTGCTAAGTAAGGGGCTAAACAACCAGGGTACCGGAACCAGCCTTGGGGCCTCCCCTCTTTGAGAAACATTAATTGGTATCATTGCCGATTGAATGTCCTGAAGCAAAACATGGTTTATTCTTATGCCATATTTAAATAACTGGTCTGAAAGGTTCAGGTCGCTTGCCATGCCCAATGTCTGTGATGCCCGCCTTAAACTATCCAGGGTAACATTTACTGCATCTATTAACCATAACACCCTCCCTCCGCGCATAATATACTGGTCAATAACAAATTTATCCTTCTGGGAAAACGGCTTTTGTGGTTTGGCTATAATAATTGCCTTATAATCATCCAGTATAAATGGATCATCGGTTAAGGTCCTCCTGTCAACCTGATAATATTTCGATAATTCATCTGTAACATCCATAACATCCAGCTCGTCTAACTCTCCATGGCCTTCCAGAAATGCAATGGAAGCTTTTTCATCTCCCAGTAACCTGCGAATAGCTCCCATTATTTTATATTCAAGTGATTCTATCGAAATATTCAGATTTTCGGCCCCGGATAAACCTTGCATATTTTCAAGTAAATTTACTGGTATCTCATTTCCATTTGCATGTACCAGTAAATATGGATAGACCCTGCTTTGAATTTTTCGGCCGTCAGCAGCTGTTTCAAAAACCGGTACAACCTTCAAACCAAACCGGCGCAAATTATCTCTGGCTGTGCTATTTATGTTTGGGTCGGTTATTGCGTACTGCAAATTTCCCTTTGATGCAAACTTTATTTCGTCTAACATTTCACGGGTTGCAGTTGCCAGTTTCTGGAATCCAACATTCAAATCTCCCGCCAGGTAAACTTTAACCAAAATTTCATTGTCAATACTTCCCAGGAAGTTCCTGGTTACAGGAGCAAGAGTATATCGTTTCTCCGAAGTCAGGTCAATTCTAAAAAACCATTTTGCCGATATCAGGTTAATGATTATTATTACCATTAAAACTACTGCAAATTGAATTAATTCGACCTTACGTGGCATGTTTCTTTTCATCCGTAAATAATTTTTTGATTAAGGTCGGATAGCTTGTCCCGATACATCGGGAGAATTCGCGAGATGTATTTTGGCCCTGCCAATATTCGACTCTTGGTAAACCAGGCGGCAAAGCCGGGCGGACACCGTCGGTCTTCAATTCTTCCGTATTTCCCGAAAATATCGGGACAGGTTGTGAACAATAAATCATGCATGTTTTATTAGGTATTCGATTTGCTATAACCTGAAGGGAATATTTTACGCTCATCCTTCACCAATATTTTTCATTTCAAAAGCAAATTTCCAGTTCCATAAATATTTTTTCAAATCTGACACAATCAATTATAATTTTATTAACTATTCAGCTATATTTTTTAACATCTTAAAAAACAACTTTTTAAGTTACCATTTTCTGCTGTTCAATACTGTACGGGCCAATAATAAAAAAAAGAGGATTAAACCGGCAAAGTAAACAATGTCACGAGAATCTATAACCCCCCTGCTCATTGACCTGTAATGTTCATCAATACTTAAATATACAAGCCAGGCACTAAAAGTTCTTAAATAAGGTATGGATGCCATGGTTTGTAATCCATAAAAAAAGAAAAAACAGGAGATAACTGCCAAAACAAACGCAACAACCTGGTTATCTGTAACCGACGATGTAAATAACCCTATTGAAGTATATACTGAAGCCAGCAACACTAATCCAATATATGATCCCCAAATTCCTCCATGGTCAATGTTACCAAATGGCTGTGCCATGTAATGAATTGAATAAAAAAATATTAATGTCGGAAGTATGGATATTACCACCAGGGTTAATCCTGCCAGGTATTTTCCGGTTATTATCTGCCAGTTGCTTATTGGTTTTGTAAAAAGCAATTCTATGGTTCCACTTTTCCTTTCCTCTGCTAATAATCTCATGGTAACCGCCGGAACCAAAAACATAAAAAGCCAGGGTGCGAGCCAAAAAAACGAATCCAATGATGCGTATCCACCCAGGGGAATATTAAGATTGCCAGGTATTACCCATAAAAACAGAGACGTCATCAATAAAAACACCCCGGCAATTAAATACCCTGATATTGAACTAAAAAAGAAAATAATTTCTTTTTTCCAAAGAGCTATCATATATTCAGATAATTATATTTTATAACTGTAAACATATTTTACGATATAATAAATTGTGTTTTAAAAGCACCTTAAAACCGCCTGCTTTTGAATCATTTTAATTGCCGGGAAAGAATTATATATTTAGATAAAACAAATTTTACCAATGAAATAATTAATGCAAAGGCAATTATTATTTGAAAATGTAACGGGATAAATTTTATCGTTTACTTAATTATTGATTCCCTCATAAGCCTGGCGGTTCGTTCGCTTGAACCCGGCCCTCCCATAATATACCCTAATTCATCGTACCCTTTAAACATTAAGTTCCTGTAATCATCGTCAAAGCAAAGTTTTTTCAATTCATCGTGCAATTTATTCAATGAAAAACTACTTTGGAATAACTCCATAACCACGGGTCTGTTCATTATTAAATTAACCAGTGAAATATATGGTACTTTTATAATAATTTTTTTTGACACAAAGTCTGTAAAACTTCCACCCCACATTTTATAACAAACTACCTGCGGACATTTTAACAAAGCTGTTTCAAGTGTTGCAGTACCTGAAGTTACCACCGCTGCATGGGCCTGCTGCAAAAGAGCATAGGTTTCATTAAATACAACTTTAATTTCTTTAATTCCTTCAATGTATGGTTTATAATCATCATATGAAAACGAAGGAGCCCCGGCAACTACAAATTGAAACTCAGGAAAATAGGGCATCATCATCACCATTTCGGGTAAAAGTCTCCTGATTTCTTCTTTCCGGCTCCCGGCCAGCAAAGCTATTACAGGTTTATTGGGCAACTGGTGCCTTTCTCTGAACCCTTTTTGCGATTCTCCCTTATAAGGCCGGTTATTTATCGCGTCCAGCAGCGGATTTCCCGAATAAACAACCGGAACATCAAAACGTGAAAAAAACTCAGTTTCAAAGGGTAAAATTGTAAAAACCTTATCAACATATTTTTTTATTGTTTTAACCCTACCCTGGTTCCATGCCCAAATTTTTGGGGCTATATAATAAAAAACCTTATATCCGTGTTTTTTAATTTTTTTTGCCATCCTGAGATTAAATCCAGGATAATCGATTAGTATTACTACATCAGGCTTAAAACTGACAATATCTTCCTCACATTTTTTAAAATTTCTGAAAATTTCGGGCAGATGCTTTACAACTTCAAAAAAGCCCATGTATGCAGTATCTCTGTAATGACAAACCAACTGTCCTCCCTGCTGCTCCATTAAATCACCGCCCCAATATCTGAAATGTGCCATTGAATCAAGCTTTTTCATTTCAGCCATAAGGTTTGAGGCATGTAAGTCCCCTGAGGCTTCTCCTGCAATTAGATAATATTTCATGTTTTAAATTCTCAAAACTTTTTCACTATAACTGTGTTCTGCATCGGAAATGACAAATAGTTTTCTTCTTAATAACCAATTAATTTAAGAACAACTCTTAAAACCCCAATCTGTTTTCAATAATCGCGGTTGATAATATAATTTACCTATTTATAACACTAGTGCCAATATTACTGTAATTATACCATAAAACAGGGTTGCGGTCAATATACCTCTTGAAGTTTTCAATTTTTCACCCCAAATAGAAATAAAAAAAGCCAAAAGATTTGGTAAAACACTTATACTTAAGAGCTTCCCAAAACTATTAAGTATTAACATTGCAGATATAAAATCAAGATAACTTCGTCCGCCATGATATCTTAAAGCAAATATAAGGTAAGATGTAACCAAAGGTATAATTATGCCTATGGCTATTCCAGTAATTTGATTATTCAACCAGTTTTTATTCATATTTGGAAAAACATAAATGAGATTTAAACAATATTATGTGATCTTATTTTCTCCAACCCTGATTTTTTTAGCCTTTCTACTTCTGTATAACTTGTTGCATCTATTGAACATGGTACCACAGAAACAAAACCATTGGCCAAAGCCCATTCATCAGTATCAGTTGATGCAGGTTCATCGTTTTCAAAATGTCCTGTTAACCAAAAATATGTTTTACCACGGGGATCAACACGTTCTTCAAATTCTTCAACCCATCGGCCCTTTGCCTGGCGGCAAATCTTTACTCCCTTAATGCCATGGCCCTTTGGAATATTTACATTATAACAAATTCCCCGTTCCATTCCATTATTTATAACTGAACTGAAAATCTCACGACTAAAATGTATTGCGGTTGAAAAATCTGCATCACTACTGTAATCCAATAATGAATAACCAATGGAAGGAATCCCGTTTAAAGCCCCTTCTCTTGCACCACCCATTGTACCGGAGTAGTGCATACTTACAGAACTGTTTGTACCATGATTGATACCTGAAACTACATAATCGGGCTGCTTTGGCAGTAAAATATTTAATGCCAGTTTAACACAATCAGCCGGAGAACCATTGCTTTTATATATTGTTAAACCCTTTTCGGCGTGCAGCTTTGTTAAATTTAAAGGAATTTTTACCGTTATAGCATGTGACATCCCTGACATTGCCCCTTCGGGTGCAACAACAACTATATCGCCATATGGCCGAACAACTTCAATAAGGGATTTTATCCCACCAGATCCAACCCCATCATCATTTGTTACTAATATCACCGGTTTTGCCATTTTTCTGCATTTGCGAATTATATCATTTATTCAAAAATCAAATATAATTATAATGATGCAAAACACAATATGGAACTGCATCTCCCACTCTTTATACTATTATTGATTATCACTACTATCCTATAAAAAGTTGTTTTGTCCCTAACAAGACAAAAGTTCAATTCTCAATTAATTGTTTTACCGATCTTTAGTCCCTAACGGTACTGTGCCGTCAGGTACAGAATATCGGTAAAGATGAATCGACCCCAATTTTCAGTGTCCTGTAGGGACACCGCAATTAGTTGGCATTATAGCATCTTATCGAAAAATTTATCGTACAGTAAAGATTGATTATATTAATCCCAAATTTGTCTTTAGCCATTTTTTCTAATGACCGTAA
>JBBIVA010000143.1:0-7618 GCA_037439945.1 Marinilabiliaceae bacterium | reverse complement strand
TTGGCATCTGTTGGATAGGTAATATTCTTTTCTTGTACGGTGGTGTCAATGAGTATCTCCTTCTCCTGTATTTCTTTCTTTGGAAATAAATCAATTGACATCTTTAGAAGTATCTCTGCTCCTTCTTCTCCAATTCGTTTGCGAAACTTTATCAACTCTGTTCTGTCAAACGGTGGTTCATGACGAAAATAAACCTCCCCACAGAAGTATTGCCAATATGGGTTTTCTACCCAACGCTCAATAACGCTCTCATCACTCTCGTTAAACATGCGGCGTAGAAGCAACATCCCGGCTACTGTTCGAATTGGAACGCCGGGCCAACCATTGTCCAAACAGTAAAACTTGCTTAGTTCAGCTTCCAACCAGTCCCAATTTATTCGCTTCGAAAGCAATATGAGCTTATGTTATTCTCTAATGAAATGTTGCAGAGGTGTTTTAAACATTTCCAATTGTGGGGTCTTGTCTAGTTTTTGAACCGTTTCTACAGGGTTTTTTCATAAGTTCGTAAATTTCTGGTAGAAATGATGCTCCTTTTTTAAAAGGTTATTAACAATTTTATCTTAGTTATCAAATGGTTATAGCATCGAAAAGTCTTTTTCACGTTGGACTAAATACCATTTTGTTAAACCAATAGGCAATTGCTACAAAAATTCATATCTTACAAACGCTTCAAAGGCCTCATACTCAGCCATACCCAATTCATCGTAAATTTTAGCTGTACTCCGGTTCCTTTCCTCGGCCCTTTGCCAAAATTCACGGTTGTCGCCCCCCAAAAACATTGCGCCATCCTTTTGTGATTGGTGTTTAAAAATGGCATTACGTTTCCTTAATAATTCATCGGGACTAATAGGAACTGCCATTTCAATCTGGTGAATATCCCATTCATGCCAGGCCCCACGGTAAAGCCAAACCCAGCAATCCTTCATCCATGGTTCTGATTTTAACTCCTCAATAGCAGCAAAAATAGCATCAAGGCATACCCTGTGAGTTCCATGCGGATCGGATAAATCACCTGCTGCATAAATCTGATGGGGCCTAACCTTTTTAATTAAATCTGCAATAATTTTTACATCCTGCAAACCTAAAGGATTTTTTTCTACACCGCCTGTTTCATAAAAAGGCATATTTAAAAAATGAATATTATTTAGCTTAACATTGGCGTATCGGCAGGCCGCTTTTGCTTCACCGGTCCGTATCAAAGCTTTTATAGTTTGAACCTCAGGCAAATCAACAGTATCATGTTTTTTATTTCTGATAAATTCCCTTATTCTTTCATGTTCTTCCTCAAGAATAGTTGTATCCTCCCCTTCTACAGTTGCGCTGTAATCCCTCACAAAATCAAGATATCGCAAAACATCCGCGTCGCTTACTGCAATACTGCCCGAAACCTGATAGGCAACATGAACATCATGCCCATGGTCAACCAACCTTAACATTGTGCCACCCATCGAAATAACATCATCATCGGGATGGGGGCTAAATATTATAACCCTTTTAGGAAATGGGTCCTTTCTTTCGGGTCGATGTGTATCATCGGCATTTGGCTTTCCTCCAGGCCAGCCTGTAATGGTATGCTGTAAATCATTAAATACCTTTATATTAATTTCGTAGGCCGATCCCTTTTCAGTGAGCAAATCCCCCATACCATTGTCGTTATAATCACGATCTGTTAATTTGAGAATAGGTTTATTCAATTTCTGGCACAGCCAAACAACAGCCTTGCGAATCATCCTGTCGTCCCAAACAATTGCATCAATCAACCAGGGTGTTTTAATTCTTGAAAGATCGGCACCTGCAGCAACATCTAAAATAACCATTACATTGTTATGGTTTTGAAGAAATGAAACCGGAAGCTCATCGGTTTGTCCCCCCTCTATGCTTCTTTTTAAAATACCCGCTTTTCCCTCACCCCAGGCCAATAACCTGACTTTTTTTGATTTAAGTATAGTTTTTATTCCAAGGGTTATGGCCTTTCGGGGAACATTCTCCTTTCCAAAAAAAACAGAAGCTGCTTCAGTCCTTGTAATATCATCGAGTGAAACAAGCCTTGTATATGAATTTAATGAAGAACCGGGCTCGTTTAAACCAATATGGCCTGTGGTTCCCACACCCAGTATTTGTATATCAATACCACCCAATTCATCAATTTTTCTCTCTATTTCCCTGCAAAAATCATATATATTTTCCTGATTAATAGTCCCATCCAGGTAATAAACATTCCCTTTATCTATGTCAACATGTTTTAAAAACTTTTCATGAATAATGCGGTTAAAACTTTGAAGAGCGTCGGGATTAATTGGATAATACTCCATTATACCAAAAACAACTACATTATTAAAACTTAAACCCTCCTCACGGTGCATCCTAATTAACTCAGCATAAACCTCGGTTGGGGCTGATCCTACGGCAAGACCCAGTATACACTTCGCCCCTTCCTTTCTTTTTTGCTCAATAGTTTCAGCTATTTCATTGGCAACGGCTTTTGAACCATCAAATGACGAATTAAATATCCTGGTCGGAATTCGTTCATATTTTGTAATTAACGATCTTAAATATGGATCGTTATGATATCCTTCATTTTTGAATTTTCCGGCAATGGAAATCTTTTCGTTAAATTTATCAATCATTTTTAAAAAAATTGATTTTAAAATATTAGGTGCAAAAATAAGGATTTATTAAACAAAAAGAAATCTTTTAAATAAAACAAAGGAAATGTAACCAATATTTCAAGATATTATCTTTCATATTATTTTATTTCGGTGTCTATTTGAATAACCGATCTGTATATTATACTTTGAATATTTGGTCTTACACCAAGTTCCATTAATTTTTTGTTGTACGAATTAGGATGAATCCTGTTACTTAAAAATATATAAACCAGATCCAAAGCAGGATCGGCCCAAGCAATAGTTCCTGTAAACCCGGTATGACCATATGATAATGGAGAAGCAAACTGGGATACAGATGCAGTTTTACCTGCCTCTTTTGAAGGCTTGTCAAAACCCAACCCTCTCCTGTTTGTTGTACTTTGCTGGTTTGTAAACAAATCAACGGTTTCTTCATCTAAATATCTGTAACCACCATAAACTCCCTTGTTAATAAACATTTGCATTACCTTGGCTAAATCATTTGCAGTACCAAATAACCCAGCATGACCGGCAACCCCGCCCATCATTGCCGCCGCCGGATCGTGAACAAAACCGTGAATTAACTGATGTCTGAAAGAAATATCATTTTCAGTTGGAGCTATATTATCGGGAGAAAAAATTTTTAATGGGTTGAAACAAAGAGATGATGCCCCTAAATATTTATAAAACATGCGGTTACACAACTGGTCAAGTGATTTCTGTGATAAATTCTCAGAAATTCTTTGTAATAACAGGAAATTCAGATCACTATACCTATATTTTGGAGCTTTATCAACTTTAGATTTGATTATTCGGTTTAACATTGAGTCCAGGTATAAAACATTCATATATATGTTGTTGGCAACAGGTACGGAAAAATTAAGATCGTAGTGATTCTGAAAAACATCATCCCTGTAAACAACAGTTTTATTCATATATAGCCTGTTATCCATTTTTATTGGATGTGTTGACGATCTTTTATTACTAAACAAATTACCAACCAATTTGGCCCTGTCAATTACTTCAGTATAAAACGGTATAAAAGCAGGTAATCCTGATTCATGCAACAGTAATTGCCTAATTGTAATATTCTCAATTTCTGATGATTTTACCTGAGGAATATAATCCGATAATTTATCATTTAGTTGCCACCTTTTATTATCGAATTGCTGCATAATTACAGGCATTGTTGCTGCCACTTTGGTAATTGATGCCAAATCATAAACTGTATTGTCATTAACTATTTGTGACTTATCGTTTGATAGCCAGCCATAATTACGTTTAAATACAACAACTCCATTTTTGGCCACAAAAACCTGTGCACCCGGAATAGCTGTTTTTTTTATCGCTTCATCAACCACAGAATTTATCAGCAATAAAGTATCGGCATTTAAACCAACTTCTTGGGGTATTCCGTATTTTAACCGGGTTCTTGGGGAATTAATACTATTATTTTCCAGTTGCCCCGGAACACCATTAAAAAAATTCTTTTTATTTACCTCAATTCCATTAAAAATGGCCTGTGCCATGGCCATCCAGGTAAAGGCTGAATTTTTGGGATTTACAATTAACGCATCAAGGTTAGATGGCATCTTATCAAACGGCAAACCGGAAATATCACCTGCTCTTACCATAATAACCGAAGCATTGGGAAACCGGTCTTTTATTTCAGAAAAAAAAGTATTTACCGGTTGTTCAAATTTATAATCAGGCCCTAACAAAAGGAAAACAATATTATAATCAGATGGCCCCAATTGTGAATTATTTATATTAACATAATTTGCAACCATTGATTTAAACTCGTCAAAATATCCCTCTCCCAACGATATAAATCCAATATTTTTATCAAGAAAAATTAACGGTAAGGGAAAATCATTACGATGTTGAAATATTCCAACCGAACTTTCATAACCCAACCTAAGGTCCTTTAATAATGTGTTGGTATGATTTTGCTTGTGGGTAGTACTATTTTTTTTAAGTAGTTCAAATTTAAAAGCCAATGCATTCTTACAGGATTTTTCAATATTATTGGCCATTATTGCCCGTTCTTTAATTGCAAATAAAACCCGTTTATAATCATATTCAAAGTTTTGCGTTAAAAAAACAGACCCTTTAATTAAAAGCTGATCAAAACCCGAATAATCATTTGTATTTTTTTTTACCTTATCATCATTTGCTATTAATTTGTTTTTGCCATTTAACGTGAAAAATGATTTTGACACAGATGGCAGATTTCCTATAATGGATTCGGGCATTTTATAAACATTTAGCAACCAGGCGTTTAAACCAGTATTTATATTACCCCGGTTTGGAATAATAGCCGAATAATCAGGTTTAGAGGTTACAAATTCGGAAAAAATGTAATTCCCTCCTGCAAAAAAAGCCTGAAAACGTTTGTTTTTCAACCAATCATCCATATAAATAAACAATTTTTCCCGGTTAATCTTATCCATGAAAAGTATGGTATTTTCATCAGGAAAAGGAAATTCAGGTATTCCGGAATCAAACCCATAGCGTAAATCGGGAATAATTACCGGGGAAATAAATGAATTATTTTTAGGCCATTTGCGATTAACCAAATTTGGAGAGCCCATAATAAAGCCGGGTTGAAATTCAGTTTTATTCAACCTTAATATTTCATTTTCATCGCTAATACCTGCGATAAAAAGTTGTGACACTTTTTCTTCAATAGTAAGTAATGCATAAATGGAATCGGCCCAGGCCATTGCACCGGGTGAAAAATTTAAAACCTGGGATGCCCCATTTATGGGGAAAAAAGACAGAACCAGAAAAATAAAAATAAATTTATTACTGCAAAAAATAATTTTTCCAAGCTTCCTAAAACCCCACATAATCAGTCTGAAATATTATGAATTTTAAATCTAAATTTTGGTCACAATTTTTACAAACAATTGAATTACAATACAAATCACAGCGTTAACAGTTTATAAATTATGCCAAATTTTAGATTGTTAATTTATAGTTAATTGAAATTTGAAGAGAAAAGGCCTTAAAAGGTTCAATAAATTGATGCATCTGTTTCCAATTTAACAATTTAAAGCCTTAAATAATTATTAATTAAACTATTTTATTTACAATTATAAATTTCCGATGCATTATAATTCCAGTTTAATACAGTTGAAATGGGTAAAACCAACTGCCCTGCCATTTTCTTATGTCCTTCGTAAGATGGATGCCAGTCGGACCCCAGGTCACCTTCAGTATTGAGCAAACTATCAGGCAAACCAACAAAATAAACAAAGTTATCAGAATGGACATTTCTCATAACCTGCACAACTTCTTTTACGTAATTATATGAAATATCGTTAACCGAAGGCCCTGCAACACAAAAAACAGGAATTGTGCCATAAACTTCGCGCACTTTCAAAATAAGTTTCTCATACTCACGTTGATAAACTTCCTTATCGGGATGTGGGAGAGTTGAAAAATCATTACTTCCCAATTTAATTACCACCAAATTGGGTTTCCATGTCGAAAAATCCCATAGGGGCAAACTGTCCATATCAAAAACCCTGTTAAATCTACCGGGCATTGCCATAACCTTTGTTGATATTTTTTGTTTATCGCCATAATTTCTTACAATGCCCAGGCCGGAGTGGGCTGTAAACCTGCATTCGGCAATAAATGCCCGGCCAAGTATTGCCCCAAATGATTTATAATTGTTTTCTGTTTTTGGGTGGAATTTTTCTTGTTTGTTTAAACCTTCAGTTCCATAGCCGCATGTAATTGAGTTGCCAATAAATTCGATTCTCCTGTTTGGGATATTTCCAGCAGGAAAAATTTTACCGTTTTCAGGTAATAATACACCATAGAAAAATGTTTTACCCATTTCACCCTCAGTACGCTTAAGCAGGTTCACACTATGTGGCCCATTTCCCTTTAAATTATTTACCCAAACAATGGTATCACCGGGCGAATGTAAAATTTCAATAAGCCTTTCATTTACAAAAAGATTAAAATAGTTTCGGTCGCCACCTTTAAATTTCAATCCAAAACTTTTACCCGTAAATTTAAATGAAACGCCAATACCAGGCCAGTCATATGCCACAAAGTTACTATTTGATTTATCAACCCTTCCTGAGTAGTATATTGCCGGATTGCAGGGCCCTATGAACTGAAAATTATTTTGGGAACTTATAACTTGTCCAAAAAAGGTTATAGTAAAAAGAAAAAACAGATTTTTTTTCATGACTTTGCTGGATTTTTTTTTGTAACATTTAATTTTGTATAACATTTAAATTGAGACAGATAACATTAAATAGTTGTTTCAATTTTATTAAAATGAATTGCTTCAAGGTTTTTACAACCAAAAATAATATCTTTTATTAACAAACTTATTGATTCACTTAATCGTAATTATGGGAAAACCGCTATTTTATTATTATTTAAAGCTAAATTATACTTAAATATTATTTTTTTCCCTTTACAAACCTGGGAATAATTGTTTGGTGTTAAAAATTGGTAGTTTAATGCTAAGAATTAGGTTTTATTTTTAGGTTAAATTTAAAATAAAATCTTATTTTTGAATACCCTGAACTAAAATGATAAAACAAAGAAACCTAATACTATGTCAGAAAATCTAAGTAATGCCCTAAATCAGGACTGGGAAGAAAAAGTTATTTTAGTGGTTGAAGATGTTGATACCAATAAAATATTTTTTGATGCCGCTTTAAGAAGGACTAAAGCAAAAATTTTATGGGCCAAGGATGGCCAGGAAGCAATTGACATTTTTCAGGCCAATAAAATTGACCTTGTTTTAATGGACCTTCAGCTACCAGTAATGGATGGCTATACATCAACACGGGAAATTAAAAAAATTAATAAGGATGTGCCAATTATCGCCCAAACTGCACATGTAATGTCAGGTGAAAGAGAGAAATGCCTGGAAGCAGGATGCGATAACTACCTTGCAAAACCAATCAGGTTACAAATTTTAATTGAAACATTATCAAAGTATTTAAATAAATAAA
>JBBIVA010000142.1:0-8078 GCA_037439945.1 Marinilabiliaceae bacterium | reverse complement strand
AAAAATGCAGCTTAAATTATAGTTTTAACCTGTAGACTTATTTTAGGACTAGACAAGTGAAATTTGCATTGCCATAACTTTTTTACCTAAAAACAGGGAAGCGGCATTATTAAATTTTTCGGGTTTCTCTGTTGTATAATACTTATGTATCCCGGTTTTGGAGCATTTATCATCCATTTCCGGATGACGAAAAAGATAATCCCTCAGGCTTGATGCGACAATAGGTCCCTGGTTAACTATTGTTACGCTTTCAGCTACGAATTTTTTGATTAATGGAAGTAAAAGCGGGTAATGAGTACAACCTAATATTAAAGTATCAATAAGGGGCTGGTTAGTAAAAATATTCTCAAGATTCTTTTTTACAAAATATTCGGCACCGGCGGATAAATGTTCTTCATTCTCTACCAATGGTACCCACATCGGGCATGCTTCCTGCTCTACTTTTAAATCAGGGAAAATTTTCCCTACTTCAAGGGGGTATGAATTTGACATAACTGTACCTACTGTTCCCAGAACTCCAATATACCCTGTTTTTGTAAAACTTCCAACCAATTCAACGCTTGGCCTTATTACGCCAAGTACTCTCCGATTGGGATCTATAATTGGAAGGTTTTTTTGCTGAATTGTTCTTAAAGCCTTTGCCGATGCGGTATTGCAGGCCAGAATAATTAACTGCGACCCCATTTCAAAAAGTCTTTCAACAGCATCAAGGGTATAACGATAAACCACTTCAAACGAACGTCCTCCATATGGTGACCTTGCATTATCACCCAGGTAAATAAAATCGTAATCAGGAAACTCCTTTTGCAATTCAGCCAAAATTGTTAACCCACCGTAACCTGAATCAAACACAGCAATTGGTCCGGGTATATCCTTCAGAAGTTTTATCATTTCAGTATTAAAGTTGAAAACAGGGTTCAATTAAAGTCAATAATTTGATAAAGTTAATCAATCCGGGTTGTTAAACCCAAAAACATCATTCTATCCAAATTGTAATGTGCCTTGATTTATTTTAAAAATTTTTGGTTACTAATTAGCTAATAATTATTAATATTTATCGGTTAAGATATTATATAAATTTGACCAGAAAAAATACAATTAAAGTTTCACTTAATCGGGTTAAAAAACAATAATGTTTAAACATAAAAAAAGATGGTACAAAAGTACCATCCTTAATTTTTCAAATATGGGTATTAAAAATACCTATATTCTTTTACTTCACCAGTTTTGCCTTAACAAGCGGCTCACAATCAAGACTGGCTGTTGAATGATACAATACCACCTGTGAACTTACATCAAAAATATAAACCAAACCCTTTTCCAGACCCACTTCATCAATTGCTTTCTGAATTTTTTCAAGAATGGGCTGGTACATATCCTGCTGTTTTTTGTTCAGGTTTTGCTGAGCCAGCATATCGTAATTTTCAAGACGTTGTTGAATGTCCTGAATTTCCTTTTCCATTGTTGCTCTTACCAGTTCGGGCATAGTTTCTCTTTGCGAAAGGTACTCCTTAAATTTTCTTTCAGCCTCTTCCTGCATAATTGTACGTCTGTCCTGCAACACTTTAGCCTCAGCCTGAATAGCTTTATCAGCTGCTTGTTTTTCGGGTAAAGCAGCTATTAACTGCTGAACATTAATGTGGCCAAATTTCAATTCCTGAGCTGAAGATAAAGATACAACTAAAAGAAGAGAAACAACAGCGGCAAATTTAAAAATATTCATATACAAATTATTAAATGATTCAATGTGTAAATTTCTAAACTAATTACTTGATTCCAAGTTTTGCTTTTACCAGTGATGAAATATCAATGCTTTTGCTTGAATAATAGAGCGTTAATCCTGATTTTACCTCGAAAATATAAATAAACCCACCTTCAGTACCTACTGCATCTATTGCTTTATTCAGTTTATCCCAAACAGGGGCTTGCATCTCCTGATTTTTTTGCTGCAATGTTTTTTGTGCATTTTCAAAGAATGCCTGAACTTTCTCCTGCATCGTTTGCAATTCATTCTCCTTTGCTTCACGTTCTGCTTTTGAAAGTTTGGATGCTTTTTGCTGATAGTCCTTTTCCAGTTTAACTAATTCCTCACGCATTGTTGTAAACTGACTCTCAAGTTTTGATGTCTCAGCATCCAAAACAGTCTGAATATTTTTATATTCAGGCATTTCCATAACCACCGCTTCAATGTCAATATGTCCAAATTTCAAATTTTGAGCAAAAACAGCCGATCCGTTAAGAAACAATGCAATGGCTAAAAATACTAATTTCTCTATTCTCATGAATTTTCTTTTATCGGTTTATCTTTTATATCCAAGCCGGGCTAAAACCTGATCACTTTTATCAAATTTTGGATCAAGATAAAGCACACCACTCGATTTGTCAAAAATTACTGCTAAATCATCTTCCCTGGCTAATTCGCGTAACACTGACGCAATCTGATCCTGAAGAGGTTGGATTAGTGCTTTCTGCTTTTTGGCGAATTCACCCTCGGGCCCAAAATATTTTTGCTGTAAAAGTTTAGCCTGTTTTTCTTTTTCAATAATACTTTCCTCCCTTTTTATGCGCATTTCATTGGATAGAAAAACACTTTCAGTTTGGAATTCCTTATACATTTTTGAAACTTCCTGGTAAATAGTTTCAATTTCCTGTTGCCAACGTTTTGACAGTTGTTTTAGTTGTTCCTGAGCTGCTTCATAGGCAGGTATATTTCTTAAAATATACTCTGTATCTACGAAAGCATATTTCTGGGAATAGGATGCAACTTGCATACCCAGAACTCCTAAAAATATTAAAAATATCCTTCGTATCATAACCTTTTGTTTTTTGGTAAAGCTAACAAAAACCAAACCAATTTCCATAATTTTGAAAACCCCTAAAACTCAAGGGGTCAATTTTAATAAGTAACTAATTTAAAAATTCTGACCAATTATAAAATGGAAATTGCTTCCTCCGGCATTTGGATAAGTATGAACATCATCAAACCCATATCCCCAGTCAATTCCCATCAACCCAAACATTGGCAGGAATATTCTCAAACCAATACCTGCTGATCTTTTTAATTCAAACGGGTTAAATTTACGAAAATCAGACCATGAATTACCTGCCTCTGCAAATATCAATCCGTAAACAGTAGCCGAAGGTTGAAGAGTTAGCGGGTACCTTAATTCCATAGTTAATTTTGAATACATATTACCATCCTGTAATCTTCTGTAAGCGCCAGTTCCATCGTTGGCAGGGATGTAGGTAATGGCTGTAAGGCTACTGTTTTCATACCCTCTCAGGCCAATTGTTTCACTACCGTAATAACTGTAACCGGCCATACCATCGCCACCTAAAACATATTTCTCAAAAGGTGATTTCAGGTATTTGTTGTAATATCCAAGAAAACCATATTCAACCTTGCTCATTAAAATTAATTTACCATTATTATCGAGCGGTTTAAACATACCTCCCTTAAGCGACCATTTATGGTATTCAATTAAGCGGTATTTTTCAACTTCATCAGTAATTTTTGAATAATCTTTATCTGAGAATAGTGAATAAGGGGGAGTAAATTCAACCCCGATTGAAAAATCGGAACCAGATCTTGTATAAAGCGGATTGTCGATTGATCGGCGTGACAACATAACCCTGAACTTAAGATTATGAGAAAAGCCGTTTTCCATGAAAAAGTATCTCCAGTTTTTTAAATCATATAACTGGTAACTCATCTCGGTGTACAATGCGAAATAGTCATCAGGCCATGTTAATCTTCTTCCAAATCCTATCGAAATTCCAAATGTTTTCAGGTGTTCATCAGGATTGGCATCCAAGCCATAATAGTCATTTCCATAACCACCATAGCCACCATAGCCTCCATAGCCGTAACCGTATCCATAACCGCCATATCTGCTGTTAACACCTGTTTGAATTGATCTTGAAACTGAAACGCTTAATGAATTTGGTTTTTTGCCACCAAGCCAGGGTTCAATAAATGAAAGGCTGTATGATTGGTAATACTTGCCGTTGGTTTGAGCCCGTAATGCCAATGTTTGTCCGTCGCCAGTTGGCAAGGGTCTCCAGGCCTCTTTATTTAAGAAATTACGAATTGAAAAATTGGTGAATTTCAAACCCAGTGAACCAACAAACATACCGGCACCCCATCCACCTGAGAGTTCAATTTGATCATTGGCTTTTTCTTCAAGGTTAAACTCTATATCAACAGTTCCTTTATCCTGATCAGGCAGTGGTACAGGATTCATTTTTTCGGGGTCAAAATGGCCAAGTTGCGACAATTCCCTTATTGACCGTATTATTGCTTCTTTATTAAATAACTCACCTGGTTTGGTACGCAGTTCTCGCCTAACAACATGTTCGTGGGTTTTAGTGTTTCCTTTTATTATTACCCTGTTAATTGTAGCCTGCTCTCCTTCGTAAATTCTCATTTCAAGATCAACTGTATCGCCCTGTATTGCAACATCAACAGGAACAATTCTACTAAACAGGTAACCGGTATTCATATAAAGGTTATGCACTGCATCATCATCAGAAAAAAGGCGCTTGTCAAGCAAGGTTTGATTAAACACATCACCTTTTTTGATTCTTAGGACATGTGAAAGGTACTCACCTGCATATATGCTGTTGCCAATCCATGTTATATCTCCAAAGTAGTATTTTCGCCCCTCTTCAATTCCTATTTTTATATCAACTGTATTGTCATCGTTACGGGTTACTGATTCATACTCAATTGCTGCATCACGATAACCTTTTTCGTTATATTTTTCGACTACTTTTTGAAGGTCCTTCCGGTATTCTTCTTCAACAAATTTTTTGGTTCTGAAGAAATTTCGCAATTTACGGCGTTCATTGGTTTTTTTCATATACCGGTTTAACCTGTTGTGCGAATAAACGTCGTTACCTTCAAAGGTGAGGTTTTTAACCTTAACTTTCTCCTTTTTATCAACAGTAATATCAAGGAATACATGATTTTTTTTATCCGGATCGTCTTTTTGTACAATTGTTACCTCAGTATTAAAAAACCCTTTTTCAACAAAATGGCTTTTAATAAAACGTTCAGCTCTTGCAGTGAGGTATGGGGTAACCTGGCTACCTTTCATCATGGCAATTTTTTCGGTAATAGCATCCTTCTCGGATTTTTTTAGTCCTTTAAAAATAATGTCAGATAACCTTGGTCTTTCCTGAAGGTATATGTTTAAAAATATAGACCTGCCCTCAATTTTTGTTGCTGAAATATTAACGTCAGAAAACAATCCATATTCCCAGTATTTCTTAATAGCTTTTGTAATCTCCTCTCCCGGAACCGTAATTTCCTGTCCTACACGCAAGCCAGATAATCCGGCCAATATTTTTGGATCGTTGTTTAAATCGCCTGTTACTTCTATTTCAGCGATTTCATATTTACGTGGTTTTCCTGAATATGATATTTCCGGTGTAGTTTGTCCGGATATTGTAATAAAAGGCAGTAAAAAAAATAAAATTACCGGGGTCAATCGTTTAAGCATCACAATTATTTTAAAATTAACTGTTCACTGGTTTTTCCAAATCTTCTTTCGCGCTTTTGATAATCCAAAATTGCTTCGTAAAGATTTTCCCTGCTAAAATCAGGCCATAAAATATTTGAAAAATATAATTCTGAGTAAGCTATTTGCCAAAGCAAAAAATTACTAATCCTTTGTTCGCCACTCGTGCGTATTAACAATTCAGGATCAGGTATTTCAGATGTTTCAAGATATTTGCTGAAAATTTCATTGTTAATATCCGAAATATCCAATTCATTATTTTTAACATCAGTTGAAAGCTTCTTTATTGCTTCGGTAATTTCCCACCTAGAACTATAGCTTAAAGCCAGAACCAGTGTTAGTCCACTATTTCCATCAGTTGTTTTAATGCAATCGGTTAATTTAACCTGAACTTTTTCAGGCAGGTTTTTTTTACAACCAATTGATTTTAGCCTGACATTATTTTTCATTAATGTTTTTGTTTCTGATGCAATAGTTGAAACCAAAAGTGACATTAAAGCATTAACTTCCGTCTTTGGTCTATTCCAATTCTCGGTTGAAAAGGCATAAAGGGTAAGGTACTTAATACCCAATTCAGCACAGGCTTCGGTAACTTCGCGTACAGCTTTTACGCCATTTTTATGCCCAAAAACTCTCGTTGAGCCCCTCTGGCGGGCCCACCGACCATTTCCATCCATAATAATGGCTATGTGTTCGGGAAGTTTTTCTATTATTAATTGATCCTTTAAAGACATTCCTTTTTTCTTCCTTATTTCAAAATCCTGCATGGCATTTATTACGACTGCTTATAATACTGAATGCAGCAGAAACCCCAACCACTGATATCCAGTCATTATTATGAACCGATGTAGTTTTATCAAAACCAAAAGGATTTGATGCATCAACCGGATTGCCGGTACCCACCACATCTAAATCATCGGCAAAGGTTTTTCGGTAAGTCCACTCCAGGCCTAGCCTTAAGCGATCTGATACCTTCCATTTTACGCCTCCGCCGAACGGCAAAGATAATACAAAAAGCGGTTTTTCAGAGTGGTTACCATTTTCAGGTAAATATCTTTTATAAAAAACTGAACCCAATCCGAAAGTAACAAAGGGTGTAAAGTCTGATTTTTTATTGAACGGGTGGTCAAATGAAAAGAAGTTAATTTCAATCATTGTTGAGAAATCACCAACATTTTGGCTGAACTTATAAGGTAAGCTGCCGTTTTCTTTTATTACAACACCGGTTAATGGGTATGCCCCGCTTATTCGTGCTACAGATGCCCCTGCCCTGAAAGCAATACGGTCGTTTAGTGAATACCTTAAAATAATTCCGGCTGAAGGGTGTATACGATAAAACTGCCGTTGGGGGTTTAAGTCGCCATTGTACCATGAAATGCCTAAAAGCGGACCTGCTTCCAGCTTGGTTTGACTGTTGCCCACCGATGAAAAAAAAATATTTATTAGCAGAAGAATAAAAAAAATTATTCCGTAACGAAAATTCTTATTCATTTAAAATTAGTAGAAGAAACTTTTGCAAAGAAACTAAAACATTTTATATTTTTAAATATCATATAAAAACGGTTTAACTTTGCTTTTATTGTTATTAATTTCGGCGGTCCACACCCCACATTAGTTTTGTCCGCAATGTAGTATAAAAACTTTGCCCAATTCTTTCAACAACCGAAACTGTGAAATCAGCTTTTCTCACACGCAATTCTAATTTATCGTCTAAAACACAGCTACGGGAATCAAGAGATGCTAAAAACTTTCCACCTCTGCCTTCAATACGAAGCGTAATATCCATATTATTTGGTACAACCAGCGGACGAACCGTTAAATTATGGGGTGCAATTGGTGAAATCACAAACTCTTTTGATGAAGGGTGTAGTATTGGGCCGCCTACACTTAATGAATATGCTGTTGACCCGGTGGGTGTTGCAATTATTAAGCCATCGGCCCAGTAAGAATTTAATAGTTCATTATTAAGATAGGTATGAATAGTTATCATTGATGAAGTGTCGCGCTTATGAACAGCAAGTTCATTTAATGCAAAGTTCATATCACCAAAACAGGGATAATCAGTTTCCAGTTTTAAAAGGTCGAGAGTTCTGATTATGTAACGGCCTTCAAAAATATCAGACAAGGCGTCTGGTAAATCCTTCATTGCAATATCTGCCAAAAATCCTAACCGCCCTGTATTTATTCCCACTATGGGTATGTTGTTGTTTCTTATTACAGTTACAGCGTCCAAAAATGTTCCATCACCTCCAATACTAAACATCATGTCGGCATTTGGTAAATCAGAATAATCTTCAAAAAGGCCTGAAACATCCGGATTGATTCTTGCCGTTTGGGATAGAAACTCATAAAAAGGTTTGAAAACATAAACTTCAGCCCCTGAGTTTTTTAGTTCTTTAAAAAGATTAGTGCACTTTTCGTAAAACAATTCCCCGAAGTGTTTTCCAAATACAGCAATTTTCATTAGAACAAGGTTAAGTTCAACATAGTAAAAAAACTTTATTAACGTGAGTTCGATGTAATAATTTTGTAATAAAATTTAAAGCATAGAGTTTT
>JBBIVA010000141.1:0-8157 GCA_037439945.1 Marinilabiliaceae bacterium | reverse complement strand
TTAATTTCTAATTACGGTCATTAGAAAAAATGGCTAAAAACAAATTTGGGTTTAATTCGGGTATCCAAATATTTTGAGTATCCATTTTCCAATGAATTTAAAAAAAACGTTTAAATTATTTTGTTGGAACTTTGTGAAAAGTAAAAATACATCTTAATCAATTTGCAAATATTTTAGGCTGGTTTAAGCTAATTTGTATATTTGTATTTAATAATTTTAAACATTTTTTAAGGCATTTTGACTTTTTCAGTTTATAGCTCAAAAACATTGATTTTTGGTACATATTTTGCTGTAATTTAATCAAATTTATCAGGAGGATTTTCGATGAAAGCAAATAAGCTGACAACCGCAATGGTACTGGTATTGATTTTAAGCGCCTGTGGTTCAAGCCGTATGGCCGGACCGGGAGTTTATTACGATGATATTTACTATGTACCCGGGGTTACCCGCGAAAATAATAAACAGGCCTTTTCGCAGGTTCCTTCAATTAGTAAAGAAGCTCAAAAAGCTGAAGAAAAAGATTTAATAAACCAAAAAAGGGAGTACCAAAAATCACTTAAATCATCAGAAATTAAGGATGAAAGAGATTTTAGTGCTTTACAGGAACAATATGCATCACTTTTAAGTGATAAAAACAAGCAGAATGTTGATACCCTGATTTATTATAATGAAGAAACCGGATATTGGGTTGATGGTTTTGAAGGCACTTCAATGGATCGTGATTATGCCGAAAGAATGATCCGTTTCAGGGGGCCGTTTATGCGTATCCCTTATTACTCACCAATGTACAGTGAGATAGTCTATTTCAACCATTATGACTGGAATGTTTACGTAGATGGTAATTATGCATATGCATTTCCCACTTGGACAAACAGATGGTATAATACATTTTATTATAATTCATGGGGTTATCCAAGCAGTTGGTATTACAATTTAGGATGGGGGTATCCATATAATTATTGGGGAGCCGGTTTCGGTTGGTACAATCCATATTACTATTCTAATTATTACCCCTATTATTATTATTCCTCGTGGCATTACCCATATTATCACCACCCTTATTATGGCGGTTACTGGGGACATGGAGTTAAAGATAACCATCAACCATCAAATCGTTCTTATTATTCCGGTATGAGATCTGGTATTAATTCAAATACCCGCCTGGCATCCGGAGCTGGTGTTGATGCAGGGGAAATTTTAAAAAGAACTTCAGGTGAAAGAAGTGAGGTAACCAACAGTGGAACCCGGATTGGGCGGGATGAAAGGGGCAATACCAGATATGAAAGTACTACCGGTACTGTTTATACAAGATCTGGCAGGGGAACACAGGAACAGAACACCATTAAATCGGGAACATCAGGGCAAAATCCTGAAACAACACGTTCCGGTTATGAAAATGTTCAACAAAGTAATACCCGTAGAAGTTATACTCCAAGCTATTCAAAACCTGAAGATAGTTCAAGGCCTGCATATAATCGCCCTACCTATACCAGGGTAAGTAGCAATTCCAGGAATGTGCAGACTACCGGAACAGTTCAAAGTAGTAATATAGGAACCCGGCAGGTACAGGAAAATTATAATTCAAATCAAAGAAGCAACAGTTCAACAGTTAGCTCTTCCAGATCGGTACAAACACAATCAAATACCAGGGCAAATACTTCTACTTATCACCAGGGAAGTAGCAGTCCGTCCAGGTCTACTTCAACATATACTCCTTCAAGCAGAGGATCAAGTGGACCATCATCAAGGTCATCGGGTTCAAGTTCATCCTTCGATAGTGGCAGATCTTTTTCACCCGGTAGTTCATCTGGTAGTTCATCTGGTAGTTCATCTGGTAGTTCATCAGGTAGTTCATCAGGTTCAAGTTCAGGATCAGGCTCCGGAGGTACAATACAACAAGGTAGAAGATAAAAATGGCCAATGAATTTAAAATAATTGGAAAAATCTAAAACTAGTGGACCCGAGAGTATGCTTAAAAATGATTTGGATCGAGACTGGTGAACAGGCTTTAATAATTTTATTGAATCCTTTTTGCAATTGGTAAGCAAAAATTAAACGAACCATTATGAAACGTATTATATTTGGCCTAATTACAGTTGTTGCCGGTATGGCCGGATCGGCCCAGAATGAAAGTGACGCGCTTTTATATTCATTTAACCGGCCTACAGGAACAGCCAGGAGCATATCATTGGGTGGCGCAATGGGGGCCCTTGGGGGCGATTTTTCAAGTTTAAGTATTAATCCTGCCGGAATAGCAGTTTACAGGAGCAGTGAATTCTCTTTTACCCCTTCATTAAACTATACCAATACCAAATCAACCTATTATGGATTAACCTCCGAAGATGACAAATTCTCGGTTCCAATACAGCAAATTGGTTTTGTAGGTACCTATAAACCAATGTATGAGGCTTCATCGGGGCTAATAAGTACACACTTCTCAATTGGCTATACACGTACAAATAGTTTCTCACGTAATACTTTTATTCAGGGTAATAATGTGCAATCTTCGTTACTGGATGAATTTGAGTATTATGCCGAGTATTATACCCCTTCTCAGCTGGATGACTTTTACCAGGGTATAGCTTATGATGTTGAATTACTCGAACTTTTGCCCGGCATTTCTGATGTTTATTATCATGGGTTCAATTATTTAAGCCAAACTGGCCCCAACACCTACTCCATTAATTGGGGCCCATTATATGGAATTAACCAGGGTAAAGTAATTTCAGAAAGGGGTAATTCGGGGGAATTCAGTTTAGCCGGAGGAGCTAACTTCAACAATAAATTATATTTAGGTGCATCGCTGGGTATAACAAACCTGTTTTATGACATGAAATCTCAACATTACGAAGAAGCTGCCATAGGTGAAAATGGCAGGTATAAAGATGATTATTATACATCGCGGGAATTAGCTGGAAAAAGGATACTTGATAATTTCTCATTTAACAGTAAATATACTACAACCGGGGTTGGGGTTAACTTAAAAGTTGGGGTGATTTATAAGCCTGTTAATCCATTAAGGGTTGGACTGGCAATTCATACACCAAACATGTACTCAATTGATTTGGATTTTGAAAATGATGTGAAAGCAAAATACATTAACGGACCAACTATTTTACCTGAGAAAATACCAACCGGAGAATTTTCATACAACTTCAGCACTCCATTTAAAACTATTGGGAGTATAGCTTATATTATTGGCGATAAAGGCTTTATAAGTTTAGATTATGATAGAACAGATTACAGTACTATGAAATTCAGGAGTAAAGGTGGCAGTTATTCAGAAAAAAATAATATGGAAGTATTAAATAAAATTATTTCTAAAACATACCAGACAACCAATAATTTTCGCTTTGGTGCAGAATACAGGGCATCAGAAACATTATCCTTCAGGGGCGGCTATGCTACATATCAAAACCCGTTTAAAAAGAAATATTTGAATTCTAAAGGTACACGCCAGACATTCTCCGGGGGATTCGGGTACAAGTTTAATAACATGTATATTGACCTGGCTTACATGCTGCATCAGGAAAAAGATATACATTCCCTTTATTATTCTGAGGGTGTTGAAGCCCAATACCAGGAAACTGCTGATATTGAAAACAATAACCACCAGGTAGCTGTTACTCTGGGCTGGAGGTTTTAAACATTATTAATTGAAATCCTCACCAGAAAATTTATTTTTTCAGGTGAGTTTATTTTTAAACCATTAAATAATCATATTTTATTTACCGCCTTATAAATCTCTGATTAGTTATTAGGAATGCAATGAACCAATGGCTTAACCGGGTTAAACCCTGCCGGATGGTTGGTACATGCTTCTTTAGAAAAGCTTAATTTGTACGCATTTCTGATTACAAATATTTAGTTTTTAATTAGCGATTTTTCAAAATATAAGTCATGTAATCAACAACTTAAGACTATAAATTTCTAATAACGGCCATGATAAAAACCGGCTAAATACAAATTTGGGTTAATTTAATATTTATTGAAATGAAAATAATGGTTAAAAATATGTTACGCCCTTTATTAAAAAAATCCAGTAAACGGTATCATGATAGTCTGTTTATAATCAGGTTTACAAAATATGCATGTACCGTTCCTTCGCTATACGTTCAACCTAAACAGTTTATTTCCTTATTTTTATGGTATAGTTTTCGATTCTGAATAAAATATTCTTTACAGGTGGCAAATAGTAATTTTTTTCACTAAAACTTCAAAAGGAATCATACCATTAAAATTAGTATCTTTGCCAATCAAAATTTTGTGTAAAAAAATGAGTAAAAAGGCTCTTTTTATTATAAATCCGGTTTCAGGGATTGGCCGTCAGAAAGCCGTCCATGATATAATAATATCAGAAATGGATTTGAAAATATGGGATGTTGAAATTGTAACCACAACCTACCAGGGACAGGGATATGAATTAAGTTTAGGAGCTGCTGGTTACTTTGATATTGTTGTTGCTGTTGGCGGTGATGGAACAGTTAATGAAGTTGGCCGTGGATTGATTGGATCTTCAACCGCACTTGGAATAATTCCTACGGGATCGGGTAATGGATTGGCCCGCCATCTTGAGATACCATTTAAAATAAACAGGGCACTCCAGGCTTTGAAAGAGTCAAATATAAGGGCCATTGACGTAATAAAGCTTAACGAGTTTTATTCATTTAATGTTGCAGGCATTGGATTTGATGCCTATATCAGTCATAAATTTGCACACCGAAAAAACCGGGGGCCACTGGCCTATATGCAACTTCTAACAAAGGAATTTGCAACCTATAAATCATCAGTTTATAAAGTAACTATAGATGGGCAAACCCAAGACTGGGATGCATTTCTGATTAGTTTTGCAAACTCGACTCAATACGGAAACAATGTGCATATTGCCCCTCAGGCCAGAATAGATGACGGCTTAATTGATGTTTGCTTTATCCGTGATTTTCCGAAAGTTACAGCACCTGCATTATTAATAAGCTTATTAGATCAAAGTATAGATAAAAACAAGTACGATGTAATTGTTAAAGCCCGGAAGGTATCGATACACCATCCTAAAATTGTTTTGGGTCATGTTGACGGGGAACCGGTTAAACTGGGCCATGATATTGAAGTGGAGATTCTTCCATTATCATTAAAAGTAGCCCTACCTCCTGTACATCTTAAGCAGACCCAAAATATTTTCTCTCCCTTAATAGAAATGTTACCAAAGTTTATTAATAATTAGTCCAACGTGAAAAAGACAACAAACCTGTTTTTACATTATGTTGCCGTGGCCGCACGGGCTTTTTATTTTTGGCTATAGCCCCAAAAAGTTAACAAAAAAGACCACCCGCTTTACACCCGGACATAAATGCACATGATTTTAGTGATATTGTGCCAAAACCTTGCATGAAATCGAATTGAAATAAATGCACGAACCTAATTGTTATGCTTTAAAATATCATTGGGCAGAGCCAATTTAAAAGGGTTTATTGAAATTAATTTCAGTAAACCCTTTTAAATCACAATATGTACAATGCATTCAGGGCTTTTTACCAATTATTTTTTGCCACAATAATGTTGATTCCCATTAATATCTTATCTAAACTATCATCCCTGCCGCAACGGTTTCATTTGTTGTTTCGTCAACCAAAATAAGGCTTCCGGTAGTACGGTTAACGCTATACGAATCGAAAAATAATGGTTTTGTGGTTCTAATTGAAACCCGTGCTATATCATTCATTCTAACTTCCAAATCATCGTATTGTTTTTCCAGGTTGCTGATATCAACTTTAAACTGAACATCTTTAACGAGACACTTTACTTCTGATGTAGTATGTTTCAGAAAATATTTACCACCCTTTACCAGATTCTTATCATTGAACCAGCATATCATAACATCAATACTCTGGTCAATTCTGGCTGGTTGTCCGTTTCCGGCTTTAACAAGCATATCACCCCTGCTAATGTCAATATCATCCTCGAGCAATAAGGAAACTGAAAGGGGGGCACAAGCCTGTTCGAAAGTGTTGCCGTGAAGCTCAATTCCCTTTACTTTAGATGAAAATCCGCTTGGCAGGACAGTTAATACATCACCAACATTAACCACCCCGCTGGCAACTCTCCCTGCATACCCTCTATAGTCAGGCCATTCGCGTGATTGCGGTCGTATTACATATTGAACAGGAAACCTGAAGTCATCGCGATTAATGTCGCTGCCAATATGGATATTTTCCAACAGGTACATTAATGTTGGCCCTTTATACCAATTCATATTGGTACTTCTTTCAACAACATTATCACCATCAAGTGCACTAATTGGCACATAGCGGATATCCTTAACTGATAATTTTGATGCAACTGCTTCAAAATCGCTTTTAATATTTTCGAATGCAACCTCTTTGTACCCTATAAGGTCCATTTTATTTACACAAATAATAATATGAGGTATTTGCAATAAAGCGGCTATATAGGCATGACGCCTGGTTTGTTCAAGAACTCCCAGCCGGGCATCGACAAGAATAATTGCAACATTTGCAGTACTGGCCCCGGTTACCATATTACGGGTATATTGAATATGCCCCGGGGTATCTGCAATAATAAATTTCCGTTTTGGCGTGGCAAAATATCGGTACGCAACATCAATAGTAATTCCCTGCTCCCGTTCAGCCCTTAACCCATCTGTAAGCAGGGCCAGGTTAACCTGTTCGCCACCGGCACGCAAGCTCGCCTGCTCAATGGCTTCCATTTGGTCTTCAAAAATAGCCTTTGAGTCGTACAATAAGCGGCCAATTAATGTGCTTTTACCATCATCAACGCTTCCGGCCGTGGTAAAGCGCAGTAATTCCATATCTAGATAGCCTGAATTTTTTCCGCTCATAAACTCAATAGATCATTATTGTTAACAATTAGTTTCAAAATTATTTTTCAGTTTTCAGGTAGTTATTTGATTGACCAATTTGTTTCAAATCAAAATTTTTACTACCAAGTAATATCAATATCAATTACTGAATTATTATCTGCTTTACATTTAACTAGAAATAACCTTCTTTTTTACGGTCCTCCATAGCGGCTTCGGAACGCTTATCATCGGCTCTTCCTCCCCTTTCCGTAACTCTTGATGCCGCAACTTCCTGGATTATATCCTCAATGGAATTGGCGGTTGACCGTGTTAACCCTGTACATGAAATATCCCCGATGGTCCTGCACCTAACGTCAATCACAATAGGCTTTTCATTATGGCGTAACTTCATAAAAGGAGCTGTAGCCAGTATTGTTCCATCCCGCTCAAAAACCTCGCGCTTATGAGTAAAATAGAGGGATGGTAATTCAATTTTTTCCATGTAAATATATTGCCATACATCCATTTCTGTCCAGTTGCTTATTGGAAAAACCCTGAAATGCTCACCAATATTTTTTCTCCCGTTGAAAAGGTTCCAAAGTTCAGGGCGCTGGTTTTTGGGGTCCCATTGCCCAAATTCGTCACGATGCGAAAAGAACCGTTCTTTGGCGCGAGCCTTTTCCTCATCTCTCCTTCCTCCCCCCATTGCTGCATCAAATTTATATACTTCCAGGGTATCAAGCAGTGTTATAGTCTGAAGCTTGTTGCGACTTGCATTATAGCCTGTTTCTTCTTTAACACGCCCATTGTCAATTGATTCCTGAACCAAACCAACAATACATCTTGCCCCTGTTTTTTCCATTAAATTATCTCTATATTCAAGGGTTTCAGGGAAATTATGCCCTGTATCAATATGCAACAATGGGAATGGAACCTTTGCAGGCCAAAATGCTTTTAAAGCCAAATGAAACATCACAATTGAATCCTTTCCACCTGAGAAAAGCATAACTGGTTTTTCAAATTGGGCAGCAACTTCACGAATCACAAATATTGATTCAGCTTCGAGCTCTTTTAGGTGGTTTATCTGGTACTTATTCATGAAAAAATATTTATTAAATCATTGGCCTAAGGTCATTTGCTCTGGGAAAATTCATTTAAAAATCATCATTTTAAAAATCATAGCGGCAAATTTAATGTTTTATCCCGACAATTTGAAGACAATCTAAATCCAATACCAACAAAAAAGAGGCTGTATCAAAAGTTTTTTAAAGCCTATGAGAATTGAACCCAAATTTGTCTTTAGACATTTTTTCTGATGACCGTAATTAGAAATTAATAGT
>JBBIVA010000140.1:0-8320 GCA_037439945.1 Marinilabiliaceae bacterium | reverse complement strand
GAACCTACGTGACCGCATGACAAATTTGGAACTGGTGCTTAATATGCTTGCCGAAGCCACAACAACGGAGATTTAAAAAGAGAAAAAGCCAAAAACATTTGAAGATAACAGACGTATTGCCCGACAAGGAGGAATAATAGCCGGAAACACTAGACGAGAGATTGAAGAAAAAACAGGAAAGAAAGTTGTAACAAACCAAAATACAAAGCAACTTGATAAAAAGAAAAATAAAGAAATAGGAGATAAATGACAGGAAAGCACACGCTTCACAGCCACATAATTACTCACGATTGTTTTTATTTTCCATGTTGTTCGTGAACCGCATAGCGGTTTGCCAAGCCACATGTGCCATCGCTAATGCCAAAGCTTGTCAAAGAGTGTGCCTGTCTGAACGCACTGCAGACCCAAACGAAGTAGCAAATTGATAGAAAAAATGACAGGAAAAATAGAACACCAGTACCCAACAACAAAGATTATAAGAAAGTACCCAGAGTTAAAAACACATTTTTTCCTTTTAAGTTTCCTAATGCTGAACCAGGGTTAAAACTGATTTAGCCTCGTTTAACCTTATCGTAAATGATTGTAATGAGCAAATATTATTAAATTATAAATTTGGGTTAAATTTGTCCTATTCAAATATGCATGATTTTATTTAAAATTCAGAACAAGTTGATTCAATTTAATATAAGATTTATGAAATTTAAATTCACCATTCTTTTGTTGATATTTTGCATTCCGGCTTTAAAATCTTTTGCTCAATCGGATAACCATGATGAAGTAAAATCTCCCTGTCACGATCGCCATAAAAATGAGATTGGAATAGCAAATTCTCCAGTCTATTTAATTAAAGAAAAAGAGTTTGCCTATGCTTTTCATGTTCATTATGTGCGAAAAATTTCAAATTCTGATTTTGGGATTGGAATAGCCTATGAAAGGATTTTTGACGAACACAGGCACAACACTATAGGTGTATTGTTAAATTACCGTCCCGTTGAAAAATTAAATGTAAATTTATCCCCGGGGGTTACAATAAAAGATGAAAACTCAAAAGGTGATTTTGCTTTTCACATAGAAACATCTTATGAATTTGAAATTCATAATTTTCATATAGGGCCGGCCCTTGAATTTGCTGTTGCCCATAAGGATTTTCATTTAAGTTTAGGTCTTCATATTGGCATTGGGTTTTAAACACAAATTCCTAAATATCCACTTATTTAGGAATTTTTGATTACTCCGTGTATTGTCAATTTATTATTAATCCCGGATTGGCCAGCAGAATAAGTGCCTTCTGATGACCAATCCGGGAATTAATATCGTTTTAGGTTTGAATTGACTAATTTTATTTCCTTTACTTTACCAAATAAGTTTATTCAAATATTTCATCACGGTTAATACCACTAATTGAGTATTTACGGGTGTATAAATAAATTATAAAGTGCAAAATCAATCCAAGTCCCCAAAAAACAGCTGTTAAATAAACACTACCAACACTTTCATATTTTGAATTAAAACCCATAAAAAACCATGAAATTGCTACAAGGTTAAAAATAACATAAGTTGCCAAATGAAACCTGAACCCTATATCATAAAGGGGTAAATGGTCGTGGTCTCTTTTCCCATAATGCCATCCGGCTGCAAAATTGTACAAAAAATAAACAACTGCAATAATCCAGATAATATTAAACCTTTGGTTTTCAAGGAACATAGATAAAACATACCTGAATATTACTGCTCCAACCAGGAAAATAAGTGCAAAATATACAAGGTTTTTAGTTATAGCTTTCATTTTTGGTTCCTCCTTAATAAATTAATTTACGGATATCTTCATTAAAAAACAGATTTATGTTTCTCTCTAAAAACAGATTAAGTAATTCAGCTCCCATTTCGGTTAAATAATAGTATTTTCGCTCGGGGCCCTTATTACCTTCACCTGTTTCGAATGTAACAACCCCCAAATGTTCAAACTTTCGAAGGTTGCGATATAGGCTCTGGCTCTCACAAGTCATTGTATGCCTTGAATAAACTTCAACAAAGGATTTAATTTCATCAACGTATTTTTTCCCATCTTTTAACGACAGGAAAATCCATAGGGTTAACTGACCCTTTTTATATGTATCCTCCCATGCTGTTAATAAATCTGATAATTGATTTTTAGTAGTCATGTTTGTATCTTGTTGTATTATTCATCTTGTATATTACAAATATACTATATTAATAACCAGAAAAGCAAATTATTTAACTCAAAATATTACTTTTTTTAAAATTAAAATCAACCAATACTATAATCCTGATATAAAGCTTTATAAGAACAACATCTATCCATCCCCCAAAAAATAATATTGTCATTATTATAACGGTTTTTAAATAATTAAAAAAAACATATTAATATTAATGTAATAACAGGCCCCGGTTTAAAAATTAAATTGATTATATACCTAAAGTTGAAAAATTGATGATTTCCAAACATCAAATAAATAATAAGGGTCCAAAGGGGTTAGTGCAATCAAAATTTATTAAATAATATACCCGTGAATTTAAAAAGGCCATCACTTTTCGTAGCTTTTATACCAATAATTGTATTAATTATTCTTTTAACCTGTAATGTTTTTTTATTTGATGATACCCTTGATGGAGCCAACCAGATAAGCCTTTTACTTGCTGCATTTACAGGAATGTTTATTGCCTGGCGGTTAGGTTATAAATGGGAGGCCTTAAACAATCAGATAATAAAAACGATTGGAACAGCCATGACATCAATTATAATACTCCTTTTAATTGGCTCGCTGGCAGGAACATGGCTCCTCAGCGGTATAGTTCCGGCAATGATTTATTATGGACTTGACATAATTAATCCAAGGTTTTTTTTAATTACCACAGTTATTGTAAGCTCAATAGTGAGTTTAGTAACAGGTAGTTCGTGGTCAACCGTTGCAACAATAGGTGTGGCCTTATTAGGTATAGGCAAGGCATTAGGCTTTAACGAGGCAGTTGTAGCCGGAGCAATAATATCGGGTGCTTACTTTGGTGATAAAATGTCGCCATTATCTGATACAACCAACCTTGCTCCTGCCATGGCCGGAACCGACCTTTTCACGCATATACGTTATATGACTATTACCACCGTACCATCAATGGGATTAACCCTATTGCTGTTTCTTGGCATAGGTATTTTCTATAAAAGTGATTCAAATTTGGCTGATATTACCACCGTAAAAAATGCCATTGATACTACATTCAACATAACACCTTTTCTATTTCTTGTGCCTGTTATACTTTTTTCCATAATTGTTTTCAGAATACCGGCCATTCCGGCTATGCTAATCGGAACTCTTTTGGGAGGGATTTTTGCAATTATTTTTCAACCAGGGTTAATACAAACAATAACAGGCGAAAATGCAAGTTTTGTAAAGGCTTCGTACATAGGGGTTATGCAGGCTATGTTTGGAACTGTTACATTAAATTCAGGCGATACGGTAATAAATGATTTACTAATGACCACGGGAATGAAAGGAATGCTTAATACCGTTTGGTTAATTCTTTCGGCAATGATTTTTGGTGGTGTAATGGAGGGAAGTGGTTTGCTTGAAAGAATTACCAGGCCAATAATTGAAAGGGCCAGGTCAACAGGGTCATTGGTAACTTCAACCGTATTAACCTGTTTTTTCTTTAATACAACAGCATCTGACCAATACATATCAATAGTTGTACCTGGCAGGATGTTCAGGGGGTCATTCACAAAAAAAGGCTTAAAACCTGAAGTTTTAAGCCGTACACTTGAGGACTCCGGTACAATGACATCGGTACTTGTACCATGGAATACCTGTGGCGCCACACAGGCAAAGGTTTTGGGCGTTGCAACTGAATTGTATCTTCCCTACTGCTTTTTTAATATTTTAAGTCCGGTTATGAGCATATTTTTTGCATTTTTCAACTACAAAATCCGAAAAATCAACAAGAATAAATAATAAATTAATAAATTAACTTACTGGCTAAACTGACTTTCACTATCATATTTTTTAATCTCTTCAAGTGAGTATTGCCCTGATTTTATAAGAACCTCTTCAAGGTTCTCGCGGGTTACAGCAACCGATTTTATTTTGTAAGTTGGAATATATTCAGTGCCGTTAAAAGTTTTTGACACCCCTGAACCCTGCCATTTTTCACCATTAAGGATACTTGCAATCAATTCAGCAGTTTTATATCCCAGGGTTTTGTGAGGATGATAAATGGTCATGGTTAAATCACCATTATATACTCCTTTCACAAAAGCCAAAGTAGCATCCTGGCCTGTAATTACCACCCCTTTTTCGGCGTTATATTTCTTTAAAACATCGTAAGCCCCCAAACCCATAGGGTCATTACATGAAATTACAGCATCAATATTGGTTCCGTAAGCGCTAACAACCTGCTCCATTTCAAATGATGCCCGCTGACGGTTCCATCCTTCAATATATGTTTCATATAATATTTTTACTCTTCCGGCATCAACATGCGGTTTTAATATTGAATCAATATGTTGTTTAAGTTCGAATCCGTTCCTGTCGAAACGGTCGCCTGCAAATACCACATAGTTCCCAACAGGTTTACGCGTTAATGCAGCATTACAAAAAAGTTTTGCATTATCCTCATTATCACCTGTAACGAACAAGTCATATCTGGCATTATTTATCAACCTGTTGTAAGCCACAACTTTAACACCTTGATCCATGGCATCGCGAACCAAAGGGGCAATTGTTGTCCCGTTGACCGGGGCAATTATTAATAAATCAACACCCTGTTTAAGTAATTCATACCCCTGCTCCAACTGAACAATATCATTATCACCGGCTGACAATTCAATTGTTTTAACACCCAGTTCTTTCAGCCTCTCTTGCATAAACTTACCTTCAGTAACAAATCTATACCTGTCGGCCGATGGGTTTAAATATCCAACAGTAAAGGTATCATTGCCTTTACATGAAAAAAAACAAATTATTATAATTGCCGGAAAAAATTGTAACCAGTTTCGCATTTTTTTCGTTTTAAGGTATGTTAACATTTAACAATTATTTTTATTAAACCTTTTACCATTTATTAATAAAAATCAAAATGAAGTGAATGATAAAAGTTTGTTGTCCAGGATAAATTATATAAACCCATCAATAATATAAACCGGAAAATCTTAAATAATACTGAAAATAAAATCCTTACATATTTCGCAAGATTATTTAAAATGTTACCACCGAAAATAATAATTTTTTTAATTTATTTTGTAATCATTACAAATTTTTAAAACATCCCTTATGAGTAGATTTTTTAAATGGCAGGATTTGAGTATCAGGAATAAAATTGGGTCAGGGTTTAGCATTGTAATAGGTATTTCAATAGTTACCGGTATAATTCTGTTGGTTAACCTGTTCAGGATTTCCAAAAAAATGGAGCAATTATCAGATTTACATATACCTACGGTTCACGGATCAAACCAAATTATGCGTTATTGGCTTGAAACAAGTGAAAACTCACGATCTTTTGATTTTACCGGTAATAACCATTTTAAAACACAAACCAATATTGTTTTGCCAAAACTTGAAGTTTCTCTTAGTCATCTATTAAGCCTAACCAGTGAAAGTTTAGAAGAATTGGAATTAAAAGGGGTATTTTTAAAAGATTTGCAAAAACAGGTTTCCTTGTATCATGAATCGAGAAAAGCTTATGAATCAAATGCAACCGAATTCAATAAACTCAGAAATGAATTTGGAGAAATGCTTTTTGCATTCAACAGCCAATTTACTTCGCCCGGTTACAATGATTTAAAGTTTATTGCACAATTTAACAAAAAAGTTGCAGAGCTTAATCATTACATGTATGAACGAAAAGGTGTTGCAATAAGTTTGTTAAAGGCCGATTTTGAGAAAATAGCCAACGGGCTTCGATATTCGGTTTCGCCCGGAAGGTTTAAAGACCAGGCAACCGACCTATGCAATAATGCCATTCAACTGGTAAGTGGTTATCAGCAATTAAGGTTGTTGGAAATTAAAAGCTATGAAATAGCAAAAAAAGTAATGTGGGAAATTAAGGCCTCTTCTGATATTGGATTGGACCAGATTTCAGTAATGGGCGATACCAGCTTGCTGGTAGTTAACCAACAACGAAATATTCAGATTTTAACCATTATAATTACAATAATCCTTGGCTTGGTATTTATCTGGTTTTTATCAAATTCAATAGGTAAACCAATTGCCGAAGGAATTGAAATGGCTGAAAAAGTTGCTGAAGGTGACCTTACTGTTTCTGTTAAGGCCGAAAGAAAGGATGAAGTAGGGCGACTGGCCACTGCCCTTAATAAAATGACTGAAAACCTTAACGTTTTAATAAGCGATATAATCCAGACTTCGGAAGAGATTATAAATTCGAGCGAAGAGCTTAACTCAAAGGCTCTTGAACTTGCCAAAGGTGCCAGCCAGCAGGCATCATCGGCTGAGGAGGTATCGTCATCAATGGAAGAGATGTACTCAAATATTCAACAAAACAACTTCAATTCAAAAGAAACAGAGAAAATTTCAACAATTGCTGCCAATGCAATGACAGAGAGTAATAAAATGGCAAAAGAGGCAGCCTTTAACCTTGAAGACATTTCAAATAAAATTTTAATTATTAAGGATATTGCCTTTCAAACCAATATCCTGGCTCTTAATGCTGCTGTTGAGGCAGCCCGCGCCGGCCAGGAAGGACGTGGTTTTGCTGTGGTAGCCACCGAAGTGCGAAAACTTGCCGAGAGAACTCAAATTGCTGCCCAGGAGATTACCAAATCATCAAATATTGCTCTTAGTACAGGAAACCAGGCTAATCTTCTTATTGACGAAATTACACCACAGATAGAAAAAACAGCCGATTTAGTGCGTGAAATATCCACAGCTTCAATGGAACAGGTAACAGGGGTTGAACAAATTAATATAGCCTTGCAGGAATTGAACCAGGTTACACAATATAATGCAGCTAATGCCGATGGAATTACCAGTATTTCAAATGAATTAAAACTTTATTCAAACAGGCTGGCAAGGGCAATTAAAAACCTAAAAGCTAAAAGTAATAAGCTATAATTTTTAAAAAAAAGATATTGAATTTCCCATTTAGGAAATTCAATATCTTTTTCAATTTTTTATTACAAATAATTACATAAATCAGAAATTTCTTCAATTACTTTGCGGCGTTTTGCGGGATTTAACTCAAGGTTATCCAAAACTTCCGGAGTAAAAAGTAATTGGTTGCAAAGAACAATATCTTTCCTAAGGAGAAATTGTTTTTCAGCTTTAGTTAGTTGGGTTAAGGTAGTTACAGGAAAAATCCGGAATCTTTCGATTAAATCTTTTAAACTGTTATCCTGTGGATGGTTCCAGCTCATAAGGTTTAAACCACTACAATTGCCAAATGATATCGCATCGGAAGAAAACCTGGTGTTTGTAACTATCCATCCCTCGAAAGAAAGATGTTCAAACTCGGCCATTGATTTACGCTTTTTCACAATATCATCAACCCTTGACCGTATATACAGCGGAACTTGCACGCTTGCAAATTTACTTTGGCTGTTATAATATTTACATTCAACTAATCTTTGGGTTCCATTAGCTGTTGCAATTACATCAACTTCATGGGTTACACATTGTCCCTGAACTTCCTGCCCTACCATAACATCAAATCCAAGATGTTTAAACACCTGCCCCACAAATCTTTCGAAGGGATACCCGGTTGGGCCGAGTTCCATAATTGCATTTTTAAGACTGTACCTGGCAGCAAGGCTTCTTTTCTTTCTGCGGAGCAAAATAAATGCGCGGGCGTAAATATTACGGGTTGTTATACCATCGGTTAACCACGACTCTATATCCTTAACAATCTCTTCAATCACTGAATTATCTGCACCGGCTTTACGTAAAGAGTTTTCAAGTTTTGATGTTGAAAACGGCTGTACTTCACCCGAGGCTTTTCGTATAAGAGGAGAATTACTCATAAAATATGTTTCATATGTAAATATTTTTTTATTAAGGCCGCATAGCTTTTCCTGGTACATCGGGGCACCCGCCCCGAACAACCGGCATCCGTTTCATTAACTCCTAAATCAACAATGCAATTTTAGCAATTCAGCATAAATTGACCTGATTACAATTGCTTAAATTTTCGTTGCTTAAATTAATATGCAACTTCCTGCCATTAATAGTTGTTGGGTAATAAGCAAGTATAAAAATATTACAAATAAACAGAAATTCAACAGAAAGTCATTCAAATCATTCTAATATTTAACCCTGATTAGTCATTAGAAAGGCAATGAACTAATGACTTAGCCGGG
>JBBIVA010000139.1:0-8689 GCA_037439945.1 Marinilabiliaceae bacterium | reverse complement strand
ATTAATTTCTAATGACGGTCATTAGAAAAAATGGCTAAAGACAAATTTGGGATAAAAATTGACACATCATTTTACATGCTGGGATTAACCGATAAGATTGTTTAAATTTATTCAATTGATGCAGATAATGAATTATTGTGTGCGCTTAACTGATATAGGAATAATCATCATATTTATTTAATAACAGTGTAATGAAAATTGTATTTGCTATAATAGTTTTACTTTTAATGTATTCAGTAATTGTTGGCCAAAAAACAAACCAACTTTTTAATGGTAAAAATCTCAAAAATTGGGTGGTTGTTTTAAAGGAACCTTCATTAACTAATCAGGTATTTTATGTTGCTGATGGAGTATTGAGTGCTTCAGGAACTACAAACGGCTATATAAGAACAAAGAAAGGTTACACAAATTATGAACTGACAGTTGAATGGCGATGGGTTGATAATGCTACTAATAGTGGCGTTTTGATACATATTAACGGCATAGATGAAGTTTGGCCGCATTGTATTGAAGCTCAATTGAAGCACGGGAATGCCGGCGACATTGTGCTTATGCATGTTGGAGCCAAGGCAACGGTGAACAATAATGATTTTGTCATTAAAAAGGGTGACAGATGGGCAGCCGTGATTCCAAAGAATAACCCGTCATCTGAGAAATTGCCAGGTGAATGGAATAAATATCGTATTGTTTCCTATAATGGTAAACTGGATGTTTATGTAAATAACGTGTTGCAGAACAGTGCAGTAGATTTTGCCCCAACTACAGGTTACATAGGGTTGCAAAGTGAAGGATCGCACATTCAGTTTAAAAATATTTATTTAAAGAAACTCAAATGAATTTTGTGGCCGTTGTAATTGATTAACATTGGGAGGTTTAAAGTTTTTTAAACGATTGGTTACTTTGAAGGTTTATTAACCCGGCCAAGTCATTGGTTTATTGCATTTATAATGACTAATCCGTGATTAATAATCTTTAAAGAATATAATTGCATATTTTTGAGTTTATTGCAACTTTTTATAGCTTGGTATTTACCAAATTTTACCAATACCGGCTTAGGTTTACATGTACCAAATAACAGTGAAACCAAATTTATAAATTGGTCTGATTTTAATCCATATCATATAAAAAAGTATTTTATTAAAAACACCCATGTTTTGCAACCATAACTTGTCCCAACTTTTAGGGAAACACGGATGAAAATTCATAATGCCAGTTCTCCCTTAAAAACGGGACAAGCTATCAGGCTATTTAAAATAAATTTTGTTCGGATGAAACTATGTTAGGTAGTTATTTTATTCAATGCCATTAAGTAAAAGTTTTTAGGGTTTAATCACTTTTTTATCATTTAGTTGCATTATATCAAATAGCCTGTCAGGTTTTAAACCTCCTCAAAATTAAATAGCATCATATTATCAGTAGCTTCAAAATCGCTACGGTTCACAATTCTTAATTTGTTCAATGAATTAAAACTAATAGTGCCAGAGCCGTAACCACTTTCCTTAAAGCCCGAAATTGTTGTTTGTTCATAACTGTATTTGAAAATGTTATTATCAATATGGCCTATTAACTCCCCATCTTTAATTAAGCCACCACTATATGTGCCCATTGCGAATTCATCACTTTGATAAAAATTGCACAATGTGTTATTATATAGATTTTTCCGGTTGTCATAACCATTTGTTATCTTAAATGTTTTATCATTAAAATTCCATGTAACAATATTTTTTTTGGGTTTAAGCAGTTTTATCATCCGGCGGTAACAGGCATAATTATCGCCATCGGTTTTGTATTCACATGTTTTAATTGTTTTGTAACCTTTTTTGAAATAGAAATCAGCTGCCGGAATCATTGAATAAAGCTCGGTAAAATCTAAATTTTGCGAATTAGCAATTGATTCCAGATAATCCAGAATAATTGAACCTGCCCCTTTTTTTTGATATTGGGGTAAAACAAACAGCCGTCTTAAATTTGTGCCCACCAAAGTTCCTGATCCTATAATTTTATCCTTATTAAGCAAAACCACGGTAGTACCATTAATTGCATCATCGGTAATAATTTCGGTATTATGGTATGATAAAAAATAGTTTATAACCTCACGGGCATATATATTGTTATAACATTCGGTAACCGTGTTTTCAATAACATCATGTAATTCATCAATCTGTGATGTTTGCAGATGAAAAATGTTAAAGTTCATAATGTGTTTATTTTTAGATTAAATTAAGGTTTCTGATAAATAAAACGGCGAATTAAAAATAGTAACAAAAGTGCGTTTTAATCATTTTTATTTAATTTTTGTAAAAAATTCATTTACAAAAATGTTGGGATTGATATTTTTAATTACCCTTTATTAGTTTCTTTCTACTCTGAGATTTCTTGCATAATTATTGTAAAGAGCTAATTTTGAAGTAACAGGAATCGTATTTTTAATGCTTAATTTGTATCTTAACCCTGTATGTAATTAGGGTAAAATAAATAAATTACTTAGCAGGGTATAAATAATTTACTGTTTTTAAGTTGTTGGGCTTAATAAGAAAAATATATACCGGGAGTTTTACAAGGAAAATAATTCCTACTTTTACAGAACTTTTAGTACATTGAATACGCATACGAGGAAAATAAAGATATGACAGTAATTTCTAAATTAACTTCAAAAAAAGAAATATCTTCTAATGGGATATTAAATCCAGAAAAAGAGTATTTCCTGTAAAATGAGTTAATTGATGCATATTTAAGAGGTAAGGCGCATCAGAAGGTTGAAAATCAAAAAATTCTTTTAGAAAAACTTGAATCTAATTTAAAGTTAGCTCAGTCAATAGTAGAGGATAAAACTAACAAAATAAAAGAAAAAGGATTTAAGCCTTTTAAGTCATACTTTAGAATTAATAACATAATTAAATTCGATGCGATTTTTGATGTATCTTCTGAAGATTTTACTTCAGATAATTTTGATGAAATATAGTCCTTTAGCCGAAAAATTAATTTGGAAGTAAATTCCGATACTTTTTATATTAAAATCACGTTTATGCCTCATTCTGAAACTATAAATGAGAAAAGGATTAGTTGTGAGGGTTTTATATTTATGTATGAAAAACGATGATAATTTTGAATTCGCATTACATAACGAGAAGCTTGTAAATATTTAGATAAAAAACCTGATTTTGATGATTGGGTAATAACTACAGCCTTTTATTCAGCGTTGCACTTCGTAAGATTCAAGATTTTCACCATTACCATACAGAAAAATGATAAAAATATTAAAGTAATTGAGTTTGAAAATTTTTTCAGAATAAGCAATCCATTAGGTCTAAGCAAAAATGGTCTTTTATCAGATTTAGTCGAAGAATTTCACCCCGAAATCGCAAATGATTATAATAAATTAAGATATATTTCTTGGTCGGCAAGATATAATAATTATAAATATTCAGGGGAAGTATCAAATGATGCTAAGAAAAGACCCGATAAAATTAAGTCTTACTGCCCCAATTAAAACTTACTAAGCGCCACACGCTTATAGAATATTGGGGCTAACTGATTTTCAAGCTTACTAACCCGCTTCAACTTTAGTAACGGTGAACAGTAAAGTAAAATCGAACTGCTATAAGCCGTAATCGATCAACAATTAGATAAACGATAAATAAATGAATTACAAATTGGGTTTTAAATATTAAAAAAGTAGTTATGAGAGTTTTTTTTGCATTTACGATTATGCTATTATCTTTTGCTCTTGTTTCTTGTACAAGGCAAAGCAGTGATACCCGCCTTACTTTTGACAGCCGGGATATTGAGATATCATCCCCGCAATTGACTCCTGAATTGCTGTGGTCAATGGGGCGACTGGGAAATGTTAGTTTATCGCCCGACAATAATACAGTGCTTTATACTGTGAGTTTTACCAATATTGCTGAGAACCGCTCTTATAGTGATGTTTATACCGTTTCTGTTGACGGGGGTGAACCGGTTCAGATAACTAAAACTTATGCCAACGAATTTGAAGTAGCATGGAGGCCTGATGGGAAAAAGATTACTTTTCTCACATCTGAATCGGGTTCGGTTCAATTATATGAAATGAACCCCGATGGAACTGGAAAACACCAGGTTTCTAATATTGATGGAGGGATAACAGGATATAAGTATTCTCCCACATTAAGAAGTGTTGTGTACACAAAAAAAGTTAAACTTTCGAAAAGCGTCACCGATATGTACCCTGACCTTCCAAAGGCCAATGCACGGATCGAAGATGACCTTATGTACAGGCATTGGGACAGCTGGCACGATTACAGTTACAGCCATATTTTTATATCACCATATACCGAGAATGTTGAAATTAAGGATGGTGTGGATATAATGGAAGGGGAGCAATTTAATGCCCCTTTAAATCCGTTTGGAGGAATGGAACAGATTGAATGGTCGCCGTGCGGGCTCAAACTGGCCTATACAAGCAAAAAGCTTAAAGGAAAGGAATATGCAGTCTCTACAAATTCTGACATTTACCTTTATGACCTGAATACAGGTGAAACCAAAATTATAACCCAGGGAATGCCCGGATATGATTTGAATCCTCTTTTTTCGCCCGATGGAAGTTTGATTGCTTGGGAAAGTATGGCCCGTGACGGATATGAAGCTGATAAAAACAGGCTTATGGTTATGAATCTTGAAACGTCAGAAATAAAAGATTATACGGTTAATTTTGACCAAAATGTTACTCATCCGGCCTGGGATAAAAATGGGGATTTTATTTGGTTTATTTCAAACCAATATGGAACCGAACAGATTTATTTACTTGGTTTACAGGATGGGACAATAAATAAAATAACTGATGGGATCCACAACTTTAATTCGGTTATCCATGCTGGTGAATCGTTAATTGCTACCCGTGTTAGTATGAAGTCACCTGCTGATATTTTCAAAATTAAAATTGATGATGGTTCAGTAAAAAACCTTACAAATATTAACAAGCACATTGTCAGTAAGGTAGCAATGGGAGAGGTGGAAGGCAGATGGATTACCACCACCGACAAACAACAAATGCTTGTGTGGGTAATTTATCCACCTGATTTTGATCCAACAAAAAAATATCCGGCAATTTTGTATTGTCAGGGTGGGCCACAAAGCGGAGTTACCCAGTTTTGGAGTTACAGGTGGAATTTTCAAATGATGGCAGCCAACGGATATATTGTTGTTGCACCCAATCGAAGAGGGTTGCCAGGGTTTGGACAAAAATGGAATGAGCAGATTAGTGGTGATTATGGCGGACAAAACATGAAAGATTATTTAAGCGCCATAGATGAAATGGCTAAGGAACCATATGTTGATGAAACAAAATTGGGAGCTGTTGGGGCTAGTTATGGAGGATATTCGGTTTTCTGGCTGGCTGGTAATCACAACAAACGTTTTAAAGCATTTATTTCGCACTGTGGAGTTTTTAACCAGGATATGATGTATAGTACCACTGAGGAAATGTTTTTTGTGAATTGGGATTTGGGCGGTCCCTATTGGGAATTGCCTGCAAAAGGATATGATTTTTCACCACACCGTTTTGTTGGAAACTGGGATACTCCATTATTGGTAATACATGGAGGTAAAGATTTCAGAATACCTTACACTCAAGGCATGGGTGCTTTTAATTCGGCACGCATGAAAGATATTCCTGCACGTTTTCTGTTTTTTCCGGAAGAAAACCATTGGGTTTTAAGTGCACAGAATGGAATTTTATGGCAAAGGGAGTTTTTCAGGTGGATGGATACCTGGTTGAAAGAATGATAAAGGGTTGTGAAAAGCCTGAACTTTAACCTGTTCTATATCATTTTTACATATTATCAAAAACCGGGTTAAAATATTTTTAACTGAACGAATCCCTGCTTTGTTATTTTGAATGTAAATACTTTATAACAAGGCAGGGATTGTTGTTGGCGCAATACCATATTCTCCCGGTCAAACCACCAATTGCCTGAAACAAATTTGGTTTAATAAAGAAGAACTTTGTACCTCATTAAAGCTTCAACAAAGTAGTAATCAGCATATGAAAGAGGAACATCCACTTCGGTTCCGTTGGGCATGTGTCCAACACTGTGTTTTAATAGAAAATTCCCATTTTCACCAATAGATGCAAGATATTCCGGCGAGGAAAGTGTCCTTATTTGTTTTTCAGCCACATCTAAAAACATTTTTGATTCTTCCTGGTTAACAAACTGGCTTAACTCAATTAGTGCCGAACAAATTATTGCGGCTGCCGATGCATCACGCTTTGCATTAGGAATATCAGGTGCATTAAAATCCCAGAATGGTATTTTGTCGCCAGGTAAATTGGGATGTTCAATAATAAACCTGGCAATATTTCTTGCCTGGTTCAAATAGGCCGTGTCCCGGCTTTCACGGTACATCATTACAAAACCATATAAACCCCAGGCCTGTCCGCGGGCCCAGGCCGACTCGTGGTTATAACCCTGCGAAGTATGTTTTAATTCAGGGTCACCGGTTATTGTATCATACGAAACTACATGAAATGAACTAAAATCTCTTCTGAAATGATGTTTAGCAGTAGTATTGGCATGTTTTAGGGCAATTTCCCTGAAATTATTATTGTTAAATTCCCTTGCTGTCCACATTAAGAGTTCCAGATTCATCATATTATCAATAATAACAGGGTATTGCCACTGTTTGTTCCAGTTGGCCCTGTCCCACGAACGAATTGTACCTGTTTTTTCTGAAAAACGGGTTGATAGCGATTTTGCAGTAGTATTAATAACATTGTAGTACTGTTCTTCCCCTGTTATCCTGAATGCATTTCCGAAACTGCAAAATATTATAAATCCAACATCGTGGTTGTCAGTGGTGTATTGTTGTGCTTTAACCCGCATTGTATAATTATGTGCCCATTTTTTCATTTCATCATTTCCTGAATGTTCATATAAATACCATAGTTGGCCAGGGAAAAACCCACTTGTCCACCACCATGGGCCAATGCTCTCAAGTTTACCGTTTTTATCAAGAGTTTTAGGAAGTTTTAAGGAATCATTTTTGAGTGACTCAGCCATTAACATACTTTGCTTAACTGCAAAATTCAATGTTGAATCAATTAGGTCGGTAATTGGAAGTTCCTTTGAAATTATTTTACAAGCCTGAAAATTATATGCCAGGTTAACTGCTAATACAACTAAAAATAAGCGTTTCATCATAATAAAATAAATTTTGGAGGTATGATAGCTTGTCCCGATACATTGGGGGAAACTGCATGTTGATAATATTATTATCGTTGAAACATTTGTTATAACATGCTGGTTACAATACTTTGATTTGATCCCTTAATTGGTAAAAATAAAGAAATTTCACTATTTTTTTAATCTCTTTTGTCAATGGTTTTGTTATAGATTTTATGTGTTACTATTATTTATTAAATAAAATTGCTCCACGCCATCAAAAGTTGGCCCAAAAACCAATTACAAATTTAACTGGCCTGGTTAATGGTTTTGAATTTCCGTTTAAACCGGTTATACGAAAGCATGATATACTCAATATGAAGTGGGGGCTTATTCCGCATTGGGCCAAGGATGATACAATAGCAAAGTATAATTTGAATGCCCGGAGTGAAACTGTTTTTGAGAAGCCCTCATTTCGTGACGGTATAATTAAGAGAAGGTGTCTTGTACCTGCAAACGGTTTTGTTGAATGGCAGCATCAGGGTAAGATTAAACAACCATGGTTAATAAAATTAATTGATAGCGAAGATTTTTGTTTTGCAGGAATATGGGAAACCTGGAAAAACCCTGTAACTAATGAAATTGCCGAATCATATTCAATTATAACTACTGAGGCCAACCCATTAATGGCACGTATTCATAATTCGAAAAAGCGCATGCCGGTAATTTTACCATCTGAAGATATTGAAAATGAATGGTTAACTGATGGGTTAAATAAAATAAGGTTAAAGGAATTAATGACGGCTATTGACGAAAAACTTATGAATGCGATAGAATTAACCCATGGAATTTCTGTTTTGAAAAATTTGGGGTAGCATTGTGATTTGATGTTGTTATGAAATAATTATTATACTCCGTAGGAGTTTAATGTTTACAGAAAATAAAAAATTAAAAGGAAATGCTATTCCGGCGTGGTTGCACCATAAATGCAAAACATTTATTTTTAACATATACCACCTCTCCCGAATTAAAATCGTTAATTAAAATTACCAATACGTATTCACAATTACCAAAATACACAAAGTATTAATAATTTTTGGTTTATTTGGAAATATCAGGTTGAATAAGGGGTAAAAAAAAGAACCATAATTTCAAATAATGGATGTTTGTTTGATAAAACCTATTTTATCCTTAAAATAACCAAATGCCCGTGCCGTAACCGTATCGGCACAGCTATTCTTTCGGTTTCAGGATTATGAAGGGATTGCACAAGCGAATGTTCCTTTAGGCTCGTTATCGGTCATTTCAGTACCTGTTTTTTCCATTTTGGATAATTTAAATGGAAGGGCTGGTTTATTTCACTCTAATTTAGCTGCCACAAATTTTTTTTTTAGGGTTTTTATGGAAATTCCTGCCTGTGGCATAATGTCCATATTGTTTGCAGTGAACTGTTTTAAGTTGATGGATTATGGGGCAATATGTTGCTGGGTAGTAGTTGTTTAACCCAAATTTGTCTTTAGCCATTTTTTCTAATGACCGTCATTAGAAAT
>JBBIVA010000138.1:0-8755 GCA_037439945.1 Marinilabiliaceae bacterium | reverse complement strand
CGGGCTTCACAGATGGGTTAATTAGCCAGGTTGATGTTACATCAAGGGTTAGTTATGGGACAAATAAAACTGCAATATTTACCGACCAGTTACTTGCAGGAGCCATGAGCCAGGGAGGTGATAGTGGTTCAGCCGTTTTGGACCACAATAACAATATTGTGGGTCTTTTATTTGCCGGAAGTGAGTCAACAACCCTTATTAACCGTATCACAAATGTTTTTAATGAATTGGGGGTGGAGCTTCCTTAAATTCCGGATTTGGCGCTTTAAATTACGGTTAAATAAAAATGTGTAATAATTGAATTTACCATTATTATAATCAAAACAACAAGTTAAAACTGTAGGTCTATATTAAATTTCAGGGTAAATGACAAATAAGCACGAGAAGGCTTTATTAGTTAAACAAAAATATGAAAAGCGCTGGCTTAAAATTAATGGTGTAACAGCCGTTGGTATTGGGTCAGATCAAAATAACGCTGTCATTATTATCACGGTTGTCGATAACCAGGAAAAAGTGAGTAAACAGGTACCTGAAAATATTGATGGGATTAGCGTGAAAATAAAGGCCTCGGGTAAATTTAAAGCTTTTTAGAAAAACACAAATAATTAAATTCACTAAAACCTGATTATTATATCAACATCCAGAATAAAGGTAAATTAGGAATCCCTTTTTTCTGAATATATTAGCTTATTACTCTTTTAATAAACAAGAAATCCGGAGAGCTAAATCACCGGATTTCCTATATTTAGTGGGATTGAAGATATTTCTATTTATCTTCTTTATCCTTTTTTGTAGCCTGGGTTGATTTCGATAATGAATCGCGCATAGCAGTGTCGGCTTCTACATTTCTGTATTTTACATAGTCCATAACACCTAAATTGCCACTTCTAAATGCATCTGCAATGGCCAGTGGAATTTCTGCTTCGGCCTGAATCACATTTGCACGGGCTTCCTGGGCTTTGGCTTTCATTTCCTGCTCCAGGGCAACAGCCATAGCCCTACGCTCCTCAGCTTTGGCCTGTGCAATATTTTTATCGGCTTCGGCCTGGTCCATTTGAAGTTCAGCTCCAATATTTTTACCTATATCAATATCAGCTATATCAATTGATAAAATTTCAAAAGCTGTTCCGGCATCCAATCCTTTACCTAACACAAGTTTTGATATTGAGTCAGGATTTTCAAGAACTGCCTTGTGTGATGATGATGAACCAATTGAAGATACAATTCCTTCACCAACACGGGCAAGGACAGTTTCCTCCCCTGCCCCACCAACCAACTGTTTGATATTAGCCCTTACAGTAACACGGGCTTTGGTAATAAGCTGAATACCGTCTTTAGCAACAGCAGCAACCGGTGGTGTGTCAATTACTTTTGGGTTAACCGACATTTGAACAGCCTCAAAAACATCACGCCCGGCAAGGTCAATTGCTGTGGCCATCTGAAAAGTAAGGTCAATATTAGCCTTTGACGCTGAAACCAGGGCATGAACCACTTTTTCAACATGTCCGCCTGCAAGATAATGGGCCTCAAGCTCATCCCTTTTAATGCCTTCCAAGCCGGCTTTATGGGCTTCGATCATTGCCCTGACAATAACCGTGGGCGGAACTTTACGTATACGCATCAGTGCTAATTGTACCAACGATGTGCGAACACCTGTTACAAGGGCTGATACCCATAAGACAACAGGAACGTAATATAGAATTAATAGAATGAATGCAACTATAATTCCAATTACCCCCAATTTTCCAAAGTCTTCCATAATATATTTAATTTTCGGGTTTAACTATTACATAGGTTTTAAAAACTTTAACAACTTCAATTTTTGTTCCCGGGTCAACAAAGCTTCCCGGACAATGTGCCTCAACATCAAAATTATTGATAAGGGCTTTGCCAATTGGGTTTAACCTTGAAATTGTAATGCCTTTATCACCGGGTTTTATTGTCTCCTCTGAAACAGTTTCAATTTTCCCTGAAAGGGTTGTTTTTAACATAAGTTTATTCCATGTATTGGCCCTAAGCGCCATTCCCAATACAACAAGCATTGCAAATAGTGTTAATGCCAAAATTATATTACCAGTTGGCGAACCGTAGGTGTCATATCCAATAAAAACAGCTGTTCCAACCAGAACCAATCCGCCAATACCTGCTACCGTAATGCCCGGAAATACGAAGAATTCCAGTATAAGAAGTATTAATCCTGCTATTATCAGAAGAATGATTACAGTCATACCTTTTTTTAATCAATTGTTACTGTTAATAATTTTCCCGAAAGGAGTTTCTTTTGGTACTCCAATTCAGCCACCGGGCCACGTTTAATTTCACATGAACCTTTAAGGTGGGTAATTAGTGCGCATTGTTCGGCCTGAATTTTATCATGGTCACACACCTCCTGCAACGCAATTATAACATGGTCAAAGGTGTTAATTTCATCATTATGCAAAATCAGGAATCTTTCCTGCTTACTATTATTCCACCTGTTTTCTTTTTCACTTTGCTTATCCCTGGGTACCATACTTTCAGAATTTAAAGTAGAATAACAAATATAAATGGATTTTTATGTAATGGAAATTTCTTATGCAAAATATTTAGTTATTGTTAATAAATTACTTTTCTTCAAGCAGTTTGGCTTTGTCAAGCAGAATTGGTTCTCCGTTTAGAAATGAAACTACGAAAGCTCCCGGAAAACCTGCATCTCTTATTGTCTGAACCATTGCTTGCGCATCAGCAAATTTTCTCCATGAACCTGAGAAATACTTTATTAAACCACGCTCCTTATCTTCAACACTTGTAACCGGAGGTATTTTAGCAAGTGCTGTTTTATTTGGTTCGTTTCTGAATGCCCCAATCTGAATTTTATATTCCGGTACGATTTTTTTCTGTTGATGAACAATATTCCCAGTTTGCAGAGGCAGGCTTACTGACTTTTTCCCTTCAGCAAAATTACCATCATTTTTTTGAGTGGTTGCACCGGCTGGTGTTACCGATGCAGGTGGTGCATAAAAACGGTTTCCGTGATCATCAATAGATTTTACGGTTGCACCGGCAGCTTGTATATTAAATGACTCCTCCAGCATTTCAACTGATAGCTTTTTTAAAGAAATAAGTCGCTCCCTGCTTTCAGTATTGTTTAATAATAATGATGCTTTACCCTCTTCAGCCTTTCTAAAGTTGCTGTTTGCCTGATTAAGCATATACTCACTTCCGGTTTGCTTGCTCGATGAAATAAACTCAGTGGCAGTTGGGTAATAAATTTTAAATTTTGTTGTTAGGGCCTCATCGTATAAATCGAGAGAGAGTCGTTTCATTTCCCTTGATTTATGGATTAGTTCAGCAATTTCAGGGTTCTCATTATCCCTTTCCTCAGTAACATTCTTTAAACTGTTAAAAGGGTTGGCGACTTGTGAGGGCAAATTTCTCGTTTTTTCAAGTAGTTTTGCCGATTCAAGACTTAAAACATTCCCCCAAAAATATAACGAATCAGATTGTTGAAGCCTGGCAATCTGATCTTTTGTAAAGAAATTTATATACATATTATTGAGCTGTTGTATTCTTTTATTAAAATCATCATCCGTATAAAATGAGAAGTTTTTAAGGTTAAACTTCTCCAGCTCTGAAATTCTTGAAGTTGATTTTTTTGGTTGGTTTGCATTAACCTTTTGGCGGTATGTTCCTTGTTTAATCATTTGTTTTATAATATCCTGCTCTAATCTTCTGGCTAACAGGTAATGCCTGTTTATTTCGTCATCAAGTCCGTAGGTTTGTTTTTCCAACACTACAATTTCATCAATTAATTGTTTTAGTTCAGTTTGGCTGTAACTTAGTGAATAGGCTTTTCGCTTATTGGCCATCAGGTTGCTTAGGCTATCCCTGCGTTGCTCAGTTATAAAACCCGATTTGAATGAAACAAGGGCTTCATTACTCAGGAACTGGTCGTATCTTGTGTATTTTAAAGTATCATTTACAATAAAATTTATTTCGCCTACAACTTTTTTCCGGTTATTTTCATTTCCGGCAAGGAGTGTTGTACTGCTTTTAGCCATTGCTGTTGGGTTGTCCGGAAGGCTTGCAAGCGTGCGTAACTGATGAATACTTTCGGTATTATTTTTAATTACATTATCATCCCAAACTGTTTCAACTACAATTACCTTATCCTTATCAAGACCACGGTTTGTGGCAAACCAGGCTTTCCCTGCAAATACATCAGGAACCAGGAAGTAATCGTCATCAGGTGAATTAAATGGGGGACCCAGATTTGAAGGTGTTGAGAATTGCCTGCTTTCAGGTTCATACAAAGATTGGTAAATGTCAAATCCACCCATTCCGCCTGGCTTATTGGAACTGAAATAAAGAGTAACTCCATCAATCAGGAGAAACGGATAAAGTTCATCCCATTTTGTGTTTATTGATTCTCCAAGAGATTCTGCCTCATTCCAAGAATCCAGCAAACGAACAATTTTATATAAATTCCATGTTTGGTCAGCCTCCATAATTGGAAAAAACACTTCACTTCCCCGTTCGGTCCTGAAAATTATTTGATTTGGATCAACCCCTGTACGAAAAAATTCTGATCCGGGCATTATTTGCCCGGCATCCTTTGAAAGAAAGTAATAATTAAGAATTTCACTCCGGGCTACAGTGTCTTTGCCAATTATTTGTAAGTCAAAATATTTATTGATAAGTCTTAAACCCGATTTACATTCTTCAATAGTATTTTGTGCTTCAGTGTATTTTGGGTCATCCGGCTTTGAATGTTTCCGGAATCTTTCCAGATTTTCAATGGCCAGCTCCAGTTCATAAATCTGTTGATATAATTTTCCAAGATAAAAATATACATCGCCTGAAACAGGACGTGTTGAAGAAAATTTTAACCGCCTTATTGCTTCATCAAATTTATGCTTGGTTTTATATAAACATATTCCGTAGTAATAATTTAAAGTCAGGTCACGGTCATTTCTTTCCAGCAATACAGAATAGATATTGCCGGCTTCAGTAAAATTATCGTCTTTAAACAATCTGAGCGCTTCCGATGCCGTAACCGGCTGTTGCTGGGCGGCCATATTTATCGGAAAAAATAGGGCCATTAAGGCAGGGTACAGAATTAATCCTTTCCACATAATCATTTTACTTCTGCAAATTCTTGAAATTTATTTTTCAAATTTAATCAAACCTTTTAAAAACATCTAAGGCTTAATTAATGCTTTAATAAAATTTTAGATAAATTTTGTTCATTAACACATCTTTTTATTATTAAAGGAATTAAATTAAATTTATAAAGTTGTTTAAATAATACTATTATAGAACATTTTAGAATTGGCAACAATTACCAGATAATACCTGTTGTTTTTTTAACTAATATTTATGAGTATTACAAAATTAAAAGAAGGTGTTAAGGCACCTGAATTTTCAGGAAAAAACCAAAATGGTGATATAATTTCCCTCGAAGAATTTAAGGGAAAGAAAGTTGTTTTGTACTTTTACCCCAAAGATAATACACCTGGTTGCACCGCTGAAGCTTGTGATTTGAACGATAATTACGGTGATTTTAAAACAAATGGTTTGGAGGTAATAGGGGTTAGCCCTGATGGGGAATCATCACACAAAAAATTTATTGAGAAATATGGGTTGCAGTTCAATTTAATTGCCGATACTGACCATAAAATTGTTAAGGATTATGGTGTGTGGGGTGAAAAAAAAATGTACGGGAAAACTTATATGGGAGTTAATCGCAGCACATTTGTAATTGATGAAAAGGGTTTTATCGAAAAAATTATTAACAAAGTTGATACTAAAAATCATTCAAATCAGATTTTTAAAGAGTTAAATATATAATATCTAAACATTGTTATGTCAGAACAAAAAGAAAATAAAGTTAATCAGGAAAAGCTTAAGGCTCTTCAACTTACAATGGATAAAATCGAGAAATCCTATGGCAAGGGCACAATTATGCGATTAGGTGATTCGTCAGTTGTAAATGTTCCGGTAATACCATCAGGATCTGTTTCTCTTAACCTTGCCCTTGGTGTAGGAGGTTATCCAAGGGGAAGGGTGGTCGAAATTTTTGGCCCTGAGTCATCGGGTAAAACTACCCTGGCAATACATGCAATTGCTGAAGTCCAAAAGCAGGGTGGTATAGCAGCCATAATTGATGCAGAACATGCATTTGACCGTTTTTATGCCGAAAAACTGGGGGTTGAAATCGAGAACCTTTTAATTTCACAACCCGATAACGGCGAGCAGGCCCTGGAAATTGCCGACCAATTAATTCGTTCATCTGCAGTTGACCTTGTAGTGGTTGATTCAGTTGCTGCCCTTACTCCAAAAGCCGAAATTGAAGGTGAAATGGGCGATAATAAAGTTGGTCTTCACGCCAGGCTTATGTCGCAGGCATTGAGAAAATTAACAGCCAGTATAAGTAAAACCAACACTTGTTGCATATTTATAAACCAGCTTCGTGAAAAGATTGGAGTAATGTTTGGAAACCCCGAAGTTACAACCGGGGGTAATGCCCTTAAATTTTACGCATCTATACGTCTTGATATAAGAAAAGTTAACCAGATTAAGGAAGGTGAGGACGTAGTGGGTATTGCCACAAGGGTTAAGGTAGTTAAAAACAAAGTGGCTGCCCCGTTTAGAAAAGCTGAATTTGACATAATGTATGGCCAGGGAATTTCTAAAATTGGTGAAATTATTGACCTTGGTGTGGAGCTTAATATTATTAAAAAAAGTGGATCATGGTTTAGCTACGGTGATACAAAATTAGGACAGGGAAGAGAAGCCGTTAAAGAATTATTGCGTGATAATATGGAACTGTCTGATGAGATTGAAAATAAAATTGTTAAGGCAATTGCTGAAGGCGGGAAAAAATAACTGATTATACTAAATAAAGCGCCAGAGCAATTAATTAGGTCAGTTTTTTGCTTTTGGGCTTTTACTTTAAAATATTTAGGATGGCTCAAATTGGAAAAGTAAACAGTTTAAAAGCCCTTAGATCTGTTTCAATTGGATTTTTTTTGGATGGCGGTACATTGGGTGATTTGTTACTTCCACAAAAATATGTACCTGAAAACCTTGCTGTAGGCGACCAGGTTGATGTTTTTGTTTACCTTGATTCAGAGGACAGGTTAATTGCCACAACAGAGGCTCCTTTTGCCCAAGTTGGTGATTTTGCCCTCCTCAAAGCTGTGGCAGTAAATAAATTTGGGGCTTTTCTTGATTGGGGACTTGTAAAAAACCTTATGGTTCCATTTGGTGAACAAAAGGAAAGAATAGTTGAAGGTAAACATTACCTGGTTTATGTTTATATTGATGATAATACAAAAAGGCTGGTAGCTTCAACCAAAATTGAAAAATTCCTTGATAATCTTCCTCCGGATTATAAAACAGGAGAACAGGTACAACTAATTATAGCAGGTAAAACAGAAATTGGATATAAAGCGGTAATTAACAATCTCCATACCGGGATGCTTTATTTTAACCAGGTTTTTTCTACTTTAACTTTAGGGCAAAAGATTACAGGATATATACAAAAGGTACGCGAAGATGATAAAATTGACCTTCAGCTTCAGAAGATAGGATATGAAAAAATTGGCGATATTTCTGAAATAATTATCGACAAGTTAAAAGAGAATAAAGGATATTTGGCCGTTACTGATAAAAGTAGTTCTGATGAAATTGCACTCCTTTTTGGCATGAGTAAGAAAAACTTTAAAAAATCAATTGGTGCCCTTTACAAAAATAGGCTCATTATTCTTGAAAATGATGGCATCAGGTTGGTTTAAGTATAAAAGAGTATTAAAGGGTTACCCCAAATTTGTAACCTGTTAGTTACAATCCCGGAGCCAACCCTGGTAATAAATTTTTTGCCGAATTGCACTGAAACCGGTTTTGGAGCCTTATTTATTTTCATTCTCAATATATCAATTGGTATTTTTCGGCTTGAAAACTAATTATTTTAATTATGGAATAAAGTTTAAAGGGTACTGAAACAGAAATGAATATTCTAAAGGCCTTTGCCGCAGAGTCGCAGGCTCGTAACAGGTACACAATGTTTGCGTCACAGGCCCGTAAAGAGGGATTTCGTCAAATTGAGGCAATCTTTTTAGAAACTGCTGAACAGGAATATGAACATGCCAAACGATTCTTTAATTTTCTTGAAGGGGGTATGGTTGAAATTTCTGCTTCATTCCCTGCAGGTGTAATTGGCGATACTGCAGCTAATTTAAAATCTGCTGCCATAGGTGAGCATGAAGAATGGTCAGATTTATATCCTCAATTTGCATAAGTTGATTTAAAAGAGGGATTCCCGAAGGTTGCATCAGCATTTAAAAATATTGCAAAAGTTGAAAATGAACATGAGGAAAGATACCTCCAACTTTTGGCAAATGTTGAAACTGGAAAAGTTTTCGAAAAAGATGAAAAAGTAGAATGGAAATGCCGTAAATGCGGTTTTGTTCATGAGGGTGAAAAAGCGCCAAAGGCTTGTCCTGCATGTCAACACGGACAGGAGCATTTTGAAATAAACAGCAAAAACTATTAATTTAAGGTTTTTAACCTTATAATTAATTTGAGTGTTTTAAAGGGTTATAACCTTACGTTTATTAGTTATCATCAAAAAATGAAAAAGGGATTTCTCAGCAAATTGGGATGTAACTTTTTCAATTTAGTTGAGTGTTTTTATAATCGGGGTTTGTAGCTTCAGCGTTTAAACCCAAATTTGTCTTTAGCCATTTTTTCTAATGACCGTCATTAGAAATTA
>JBBIVA010000137.1:0-8988 GCA_037439945.1 Marinilabiliaceae bacterium | reverse complement strand
ACATCTCCCCTCCGGGAATCTCAAATAATCTTCCCTGCCTGAGCTCCATCAACCCTTCAGTTTCATCATAAACCAATAAAAGACCATTTACCAGAAAAGCATTTGCAATTCTGGATTTGGCAGGCACTAATTTCAGGTTATTTTCATCTTTATATATTACCAATCCCTTATCGGCCTGAAAAATTATATCATTATTATAGGGTATTATATTCCAAATGTCACCAATTGTTGATAATTCAGGTGTTAGGGACAAGGATTTGTAAGAAAAATCGTTAATACCATTATATTCATAATAACCAAATTCGTTAAAAGCCCCCAAATATATGCGGCCATTTTTTGCCAAAACACTTCGGTTAATTACGTTTGTTGCTTTGGGCAGTAAACGCCATTCAGTGCCATCAAATTCAAGAATACCATCATTATTGGCCGAATAAATAAGCCCGTTGGAAGATTGGCTGATTTTCCAGGTTTGTGTAGCACCTTTGTAAACCCTACGGTTATAGTAATTAATTTCCGGAATTCCTAAAAAAGGGACATCAGCCTTTATTGTCTGAATTAAACATAATAAGCATATAATATTAAATAAAGGCTTTCTGATTAAAGAAAATATTTTATTCATAAGCATTCATTTGGTTTATCACAACAAAAACCAAATTAGGTAATATGCCGAAAATACAATTTAATATGGAGTTTCAAAAATTAAGTTTAAAATTTTATAATATAGTTATCTCTGTCCTCCTGTTTTTGGCACGCCCTTCTTCTGTTGTATTTGTTGCAATGGGTTGATTTGGCCCATATCCCTGATATTGTAACCTTGATTGATCAACGCCATTAAATATCAGATATTTATAAACCGATCCTGCCCTGTTTTCAGAAAGCTTTTGATTATAAACCACAGTGCCAACATTATCTGTATGCCCCCCAATAAGAATTTTAACGTCCTTATTTTCCTTCATAAATTTAACGAGTGCATCAAGTTCTATTTTTGATTGTTCCTGAAGGTCATATGAGTTAACTTCATAAAAAATATTTTCAAGGGTAATTTTAACTCCCTTTTTTATTGAATATAACCCAATATCAAGTTTATAGGGTTTATCCAATGGGTGTGAATTGTTAATATCAAAGTGCCCTGAATAAAACATATAACCCGGATGTTCGGCCTGAAAGGCATATCTTCCGCCAAGCGGTAAACAAACAAGAAAACTACCCGATGACTTGTTGCTGCGGGTTGTTACAACAATTCGTCCTGATGATAAATCTTTTAACTGAAAATTTGCGGGAAGTGTAATTCCTGTTTCAGCATCAAATACCCTTCCTTTAACATATAAAACCGGTGCAGGCTGTATTGGTGGAGGCAAATTAAAGTAAAACACATCTTTGCCTGAATCATTATCATTAAGCCCATTTGATGAAAAATAAGCCCTGTTGCCCCTGGCATTTATTACAAGCCCTATTTCATCACCTGATGTATTAATTGGATACCCAAGGTTAACTGGTTCACGCCATTGCCCATCATCCCTAAGCCTGCTTAAAAACAGGTCCATTCCTCCCATACCCGGCCAACCTTCCGATGCAAAATACAACGACTTATTATCATGATGTAAAAAGGGCGAATTTTCATCTTTAGATGTGTTAACTGATGGGCCTAAATTAATTAAGTTGCCAAAATAAGGTGTCCCATCGCCGGCAAAACCCTGAATACTAACCTTCCATATATCTTTTCCTCCCATTCCCCCTGGACGGTTACTTACAAATAGAAGAGTACTGCCATCTGAGCCAAAACAAGGCTGACTTTCCCAATAAGGGGTGTTTACCGGTGGACCTACATTTTTTGGCATGCTCCATCCTGCTTCGGTTTTAAAACTAAAGTAAATATCACAACTTCCACGTGAGTCATCCCTGCCACATGCCGTGAAAAACATCAGGTTACCATCAGCCGATAAAGTTTGGGCACCCTCATTTCCAGGGGTGTTAATTCCGCCATGAAGCAAATTTCGAGGTAACCAATGGCCGTTTGAGTCCCGCTCTGAAACATAAAAATCTTCCTGATAATAAAAAGATGATTTTGGAAGTTCACGACCGTTCAGTAATTCAGGATTGCGTGGCACCAATACGGTAAATACCATTGTTTGCTCATCAGCAGTAATACTTGGCCAGTATTCATCATAAACACCGTTAACCCCACTTCCGGCCGAAATTAATTTCAAATCATAGGCTTTTCCAACAGCTTCCTGGGCAAAACGCGCCTTTTCAATCCAACCTTTAACACGTTCTGCCGAACGGTGGTCGCTGTTACGCCATTTGAATCTCTCCAACCATTTAATTGATTCAGGGTATAATCCGGCATTAAATGCTGCTATGCCTATATTTAAATAAGTTGATGGAAAAAAGGTAGAATCAATATCTACTGATTTCTTCAGTATTTCAAGTTCCTTTAAGTGCTCTTTTTGGTAATGAAAAATATCCCCTAACAACAAATATGCTTCAATAAAGTCTTTATCTTTTTCTATTGCTTGTAATAAATAATTTTGAGCTTCACTAATTTTTCCGAATCCATAATTTTTCTTTGCATCCTCATAAAGCTTTATGGCAGTTTTATTTTTAGTTGTTAATTTAGACTGGCCTGTGGCAGATAAGGACCCCATAATTGAAATAAAAACGGTCAGGTACACTATCAGTTTCATAACTAAATTATTAACATCATTAAACAACAGTCTCATATTAAAACTTTATAGCCAAAATAAAACTCAATATCAAATACATCAGGACTCAAGAACTTTTCTGGTATATACCATAAGTTCATCAATATTGTTACCAAATTTTGATGTATCAATCATAGGATGAATAATTAAACCGGCTTTAGCTGGTATGATATTAAAAAAACCGGAACGCTTAATTTTATAACTACCATCAATTGTAACAGGAAGAATATCCAGTCCCAATTCGAATGCCAGCCTGAATGCCCCCTTTTTAAACGGTATCATTTCCTTTTTTCCGCTTCTGGTTCCTTCGGGGAAAATTAAAACCGATGTACCGTTAACCAATTTTTGTTTTGCTTCATTAAGTGATTGCATTGCTGCTCTTGGCGATGAACGGTCAATAAAAATATGCCCGACTTTTTCGCTGGCATAACCAATCCAGGGGACTTTTCTCAGTTCCTTTTTCATTATCCACTTAAAATCAATTGGTAAAAATCCATATAGCATAAAAATATCCCAACCGGTTTGATGATTGGCAACAATTACATATGATTTATTTTTGGTAATATTTTCTTTACCCTTAACAAAAACAAAAACAGGTGTAATCCAACAGGTAATTTTTCCCCACATTTTTCCAAAGAAACTTCCAGTCCGTGGCGATACTGCCAGCGAAAAGGTTGCTGCCAGTGTTGCACAAATTATTGAGTTTACTAACATTAATGGCAAAAACACCAACCATTTATATGGTTGATATAACAAGTATAACATTGGACTTAACTTATTTTCGTGCCCCATAAAACCATATCGTAATTTAGTTCACTACAAAAATAGCATTATTGTTTTTTTATCCGAAAAAAACTGTTAATACAATCCCAATAGATCGTTAAACTTATAGAATTTTAGATGTTAGATAAAAGCCGCACCCTTGATTTTAAACACATTACGTTGCCAATTAGTATAATTGTATTCATTTGTAAATCAAGCAAATAATTAAGTTTAACGAATTATTACACACTTATATTATATTTAAATACCGTGGTAATAATTATTATTCTGTTTGCATTAGTTACTAATACATTACATAAATAAAATATTCAAAACACCTTAAATATTTTAGCAATAACCAAGTTTTATAACACAAAACCCGGATAAATCCGGGTCTTGTGATAACAATTTTCAAAAGAATTATTCACCATATTTATATTCAATATCTTTTGTATATGGATTTGAATACTTATCCTTGGCAATAAACCTTAAGTTGACCTTAGTAACATTTTCATCCTGTAATTCACTTATGGGTATGCTCATAACGCCTCTGTATGTTGTGTAACTAACATCGTCCTTATCGTTATGATGGAAATTTAGAATAATGGGCTTCCCTCCAACAAGTTGAGCTTGCGGATCCAAAGATAAATAGAAATAATGTTTTTTCTGGCCCCCTGAAAATGAAAATTCAACATTTAAAAAATGCTGTGCAATCCAAACATTATAAATCTGAACAGGATCGTTTGAAAGGGTATCCCTTATTTGCTGATTTGTTACATGCAAAATGGGTTTCGTTAAAACTTCTCCTATATCATGTATCTTAACAGTATAGTCAACATTGGTACTTTTAATCTCCTCAACAATTGAATACTGAACAATTACCCTGGTTCCATTTTCAATATCAAGTTTTACATTATTGGCAACAGAAACCGGTTTCAACAATTGATCAGAGTCAGTTTTTATAATTAAGGTTGTGGGTGAAAAACCATGGAGTACCCCCATTTCAAGATATAGGTTTTCATAATCCCCTGCATCATTTAAACATGAATTAAACAATATAGGGATAAAAAAAAGTAAAAAAAATAATTTACGTTTCATCTGAATATAAGATTTAAGATAAGACCGGATAAAACCCGCATGATGAATTTCATCCGAATTAGTTTTCCACGAACCATGCCCGTTTTAATTATTCAACAATAATTGTAATAAGTATTAGATGACAAAATAACCAAAAGGTTGCATTTAAATAAATCTTTTTCTTCTTTTTTTTTGAATTTACTTTCTGGCTAATAAAAACAAAAATCAATCGACTAAATTCATCATTTAGGGGGGGTATAATTATTATTTTATATTATTTTTTGTTTTATATACCATTCTTATATGGGGTGACATAACTTTTATGTTATACATTTGCATTATCAACCTTCTTTTTTTAGGGGGGATTAACCTTTTTTTCGTTTTTCCTATTTTTAATCTAAACTTTAACTAATTATGAAAAAACTATTTTTCTTTACGATTAGTGTATTGTTTCTATCAGGGGCAAATGCACAGAACCTAAACGTAGGCGTCGACATATTTAACAGGTATGTATGGCGCGGCGTTGAATATGGTAGCTCACCCAGCATTCAACCTACAATTGAATACTCAAAAGGAATCTTTTCAATTGGTGCCTGGGGTGCTTATGCCACAGGAATTAGCAGCAATGGAAGTTATTTTGCTGAGGCAGACTTATTCGTATCGCTTTCATTCGAAAACGGATTAAGCATTGGTCTCTCTGATTATTATTACCCTGGCTCTTCATGGTTTGAATTCGATAAAGAAATTTCCAGCCATGCATTTGAACTTAATCTGGGGTATGAAACCGGGAAGTTTTCATTTGGTGGTAACTATATATTGAACGATTCCCGTTTTGGGGCTGGTTCACAAGGTGGAGATATGTACTTTGAAGCGGGTTACAGCAGTGGTACGTTTAAAGCCCATATTGGCGGTGGCGATGGATGGCATACCTTAAACAATAATTTTCAGATTTGTAACATAGGATTTGTAGGCGAAAAAGAATTAAAATTAACAGAGACTTTTTCTATACCTCTTTCAGGAACAATAATAATGAATCCTAATACCGAGCAATTATTCCTTGTTGTTGGCGTCTCATTTTAATCTTTTATTATACAATCTGTTATTGATTATATTATAATAAGATCATGAAAACGCTGAATTTGGTGGTTGTATCTAAATTATTTGTTGTGTTATATGGCGTAATGGACAAAAATCAGGCTGTTATATAAATATTCAGTAAAAATAAATTCTTATTCTAATCCCACATAAATAAAAGGGGTAATCCATTTTTCTTGGAATACCCCTGATTTATAGTTTTTATAAATTTACTTCTACCAATTAACCAGGTAGGTAACTTCAACATCTGCCACTATTGTAAAATAATTATTAGTTCCAATTTGAGAAGGTATAATCATTTTACTTTTACCAAATTTTCTCATCTTTTTAATTCCTTCATCGATGCCGGTAAAAGCCATGCCACTTGGATTACCTGCATTATAGACCAATGGGTTTTCGGAATACACATTTGACTGCCATGGATATAATGTTGGCTCTCCTTTATCATTACGGGCAAGCTCATAATAAAAATACCTGAACCCTACTACATTACCGGGAAGTATAGAATCACCTGAACCCTTTTTCATTTCAAAATAAATAAGGCCATTCTTTTTATTATGAATTGTATCAATGGAAATTCCTACTAAACTGTCAAGTTTAAGGGCCAAATAATCTTCCAAAAGGGCTTTCTCTTCAGCCTCTAATTTTCTGTAGTCAATTGTTTTATATGGGTCATCACAGCTTACCACTGTTATTCCTATAATGGCAATAAAAATAAAAAAACGTGTAATACTCTCTAAATTTCTCATAACAAACTGAATAATTAATTCTTCAGATTACATTTTATTAATGCGATCAGTTTTTATCAATATAAAGCAACTCCACATCAAACCTTAAAGGTGATTTTGGCGGAATTTTTCCACTTTTAGAATCGCCGTATGCCAAAGAATCGGGAATTAGAAAAACTGCTTTACTTCCTTTTTTTAATTCAGCAAAACCTAGGTTCCAACCTTTAATAACACTACTACTGTTAAGCGTAAAAATAAACGGCTTTTTTGGTTTTACAGGATTAGTAGATCTGTTAATTGTATCAAAAATTTCACCGGTCAATAAGCTCCCTTTATAATATGTGTATAACTTTTCACCGGAAACAGGCTTTGGCCCAGTGCCTTCTGAAGTAATTATAATATAAATGCCACTTTCAGTTGGCTGAACTCCAGGAAAATGCTCCCTGGCGTATTCATCAATATTTAGGATAATGTATTCATCTTCTTCATCTGTATCTTTTTTACAAGCCCAAAAAGCTAATGTTAAAAGAGATAACAATAACAGTAAACGTCCCATTTCAAATAATTTTACGCTTTTCCATTTTTTTGAGGTTTATAAAACCTCCTTAATTGGAATTTTAGCTATTTTAATTGTTTTTATTATTAATTTCTATCACTTCCACATCATAAACAAGAATTGCCCTTGGAGGAATTTTATCATCATCTCCTATTAAACCATGTGCCAAATGAGGTGGCATAATAAAAAGTGCACCATCGCCTTTTTCCAACAATAAAACACCTTCTTCTAACCCTGACTCAACTCCACCCTGTCCAACTAAAAAAACTTTGGGGCCTTTATTATCTGAGCTATAGCATATTGTCCCATCCAATAGAGAGATTTTATATTTTAGTGATACTACCTTACCCTTTTGAACCTTTGTTCCTGATCCGCCCCTTCTGATATTATACCATAATCCCGTTTGTGTTTGTTGCATTTCCAACCCCTCAGTATCAATATACCTTTTAATTATATTTTGTTCTTCGGCAACTAATTGCTTATTATACTTAATATAATTTTCAAGTTGGTATTCATTGCTTCTGTTTCTATTTTCAGGCCTATTCTGTGATCCTGAACATGAACAAAGCATCGCAAATATAATTAACAAAAATATTTTTGGAACAAAAACCATACCCTAATTTTAACAATAATTATTTCAATTAATCATAATACTGTTTTTTTCTCCATTACTCAATTTCAAGCAAAAATTGTTTAATAGAGTTTTTATAATGATTGATAGTATTTTCAAGAGAGTCAAACTTTTCTCCTCCAGCTGCATTGTGGTGCCCTCCACCATTAAAGTAAATTTCCGAAAATTTATTAATTGCAACATTAGACCTTGACCGGAATGATGCTTTAATAAAATTTTCTTCCTTTTCCAAAAAGAGAGCTGAAATATCAATGCCATCAATCGATAATGGATAATTCACGAGCCCCTCGGTATCTCCAGGTTTATAATCGTATTTTTGTAAATCACTTTTCGACAAATATATATACGCAACCGGAAGACCTTCTAATATTTTCAATTTATTACAAAGGGCAAAGCCAAGCAACATTAAACGATTAAGCGAGTTACTATGATATACTTCTTTGTGAATTTTTTCTTTATCAATACCCTTTGAAATTAGGCTGGCAACAACATTATAAGTTTCAGGCCGTGATGAATTGTAACTTAATGCACCTGTATCAGTCATTATTCCTGCATATAAACATTCAGCAGCTTTAAAATTAATATCCAATCCCATTTCCACCATAACATTATATGATAATTCACAAGTTGATGAAACCTCAGTTGAAGAAATTACTATATCCCCTATTCCTGTTTCCGGGTCCGGATGATGATCAATAACTATCCTATGAATATCTGTATTTTCAATTTTACTTCTTAGTTTGTCAATCCGTGAAAAGGAATTAAAATCAAGAAACAATATTAAATCACTTTTGGAAATAAGTTCAATGGTTCGTTCCTGATTTTCTTCAAACACGGTAATGTCAATAAACCCATTCATCCATTCAAAACCAGCAGGTAAACACGACTGGGAAACAACATTAACATCTTTTCCCTTATTCAATAATACGTTATACCATCCCAGGCAAGAACCAATTGCATCCCCATCAGGATCTTTGTGTGGGAATATTACAATTTTCCGTGATTTTAAAAGAAAGTCATTAAAATCCTTAATCTGCCTGCCAAGTGATATCATTACTTAATTTTTTACAAAGATATTGAAAAAAGCTGCTTCACCTAATTCATCAAATCCAAACTGTGCATTAGTAAATTAAATTGAAATACATTATAAAATTAAATCACTACTGTCCGAAAAATTTTTCAATAAGATGCTGTAATGCCAACTAATTGCGGTGTCCCTACAGGACACTGAAAATTGTGGTCGATTCATCTTTACCGATATTCTGTACCTGACGGCATAGTACCGTTAGGGACTAAAGATCGGTAAAACACTTAATTGAGAATTGAACTTTTGTCCCGTTAGGGACAAAACAACTTTTTATCGGATAGTAGTGAAATTAAATATTAAACCCAAATTTGTCTTTAGCCATTTTTTCTAATGACCGTCATTAGAAATTA
>JBBIVA010000136.1:0-9169 GCA_037439945.1 Marinilabiliaceae bacterium | reverse complement strand
TCCCGGCTAAGTAATTAGTTCATTGCCTTTCTAATGACTAATCCGGGTTTAATAAAACGGGAAAATAAACATTTTAAACAGGTTTGTTTACAGATGAAGCGGACCCCCGAAATTTCATGTCGGGATCCCACAAAGTATCGGGACAGGCTATACGGCTTTATTTTAAAAATTATTTACGGATGAAGAATTATATAATATTAAGTTTATTAGTTGCCATTTTAGCAGGTTGCATATCGGGCGAAAAGAAAAAAAATAGTACCCAGAAGGAGTTTGAACCCTTGACTGATAATCAACTGCTTGACTCAGTCCAATATAAAACCTTTCAATATTTCTGGGACGGGGCCGAACCCAATTCAGCTTTGGCACGCGAACGTTACCATGCCGACAATATTTACCCCGAAAATGATAAACATATTGTTACTACCGGCGGCTCCGGATTTGGAATGATGGCGGTTATTGTAGGTATTGAAAGGAACTTTATAACACGGGAAGAAGGGTTTGCGCGACTAAAAAAAATGATTGATTTCCTTGAAAAGTCGGATAGGTATCATGGCGTATGGCCCCACTGGCTGAACGGTGAAACCGGAAAAGTAAAACCTTTTTCAAAATTTGATAATGGTGCTGATTTGGTCGAAACTGCATTCCTTGTCCAGGGTATGTTAACAGTTAAACAATATTTTATTAATGGAACAGAACAGGAACGTTTGCTGGCCGATAAAATTGAGAAACTTTGGCAGGAAGTTAATTGGAAATGGTTTACACGGGAAAATGAGAATGTATTATACTGGCACTGGTCGCCTGAATTTGGCTGGAAAATGAACCATAAAATTACAGGTTATAATGAGTGTTTAATAACATATATCCTGGCTGCTGCATCGCCAACCTACCCCATTAATCCGGATGTTTATCATAAAGGATGGGCTGGTGCCGGCGATATCTACAGTGAATTCAAATCGTATGACCAAACACTTAAACTTAAACACCATATTGACCCCATTAAAGGTGGCCCCCTCTTTTGGGCTCACTATTCATATTTGGGCCTTGACCCACGCGGATTAATGGCCAATAATGTTGATTACTGGGAACTGAATGTTGCCCACACCATGATAAACCGGCAACATTGTATTGAAAACCCACACAATTATAACGGTTACGGAGAGAATTGCTGGGGCCTTACCTCCAGTTACAGTACTCCTGGCGCTGGTGATTACTTTGCCGGACGTGCCAGCCAAAAACCCGATAAAGGAAACTCAGAAAACACAAGCTATGCAGGGCACAGCCCATCTGAAGATTTAGGGGTTATTGCTCCTACCGCTGCCATTTCATCCCTGCCATACGCTCCCGATGAGGTTATGCCGGTTATTCGTCATTTTTACGAAAATATGGGGGGAAAGATTTGGGGAAAATATGGCTTCTATGATGCGTTTAGTGATGAATATGAATGGTATCCGAAACGCTATCTGGCTATTGACCAGGGCCCCATAGTAGTAATGATAGAAAACCACAGATCAGGGTTATTATGGAGTTTATTTATGAAAAACTGTGATGTTCGTAACGGGCTCATTAAACTGGGCTTTACCAGTCCACATTTTAATTAACGACTTTATTGCAATTCCATGGGTAAATTAATGATTCTGTTATTGCCTATTGCATTTCTTTTGTTTGCTAATCTTAACAAAACAAATGGGCAGCATTTAAATCAAAAAACATATTGCAACCCAGTCAATATTGATTACGGCTACAGCCCTATCCCTAATTTCAGCGAATGGGGCAGGCACCGGGCCACCGCCGATCCTGTAATAGTAAACTACAAAAACGATTACTACCTGTTTAGTACCAACCAATGGGGCTATTGGTGGAGTAGTGATATGTTGAACTGGACTTTTAATCCGCGCAAATTTTTACGCCCTTGGAATAAAGGATATTACGATGAACTGTGTGCTCCAGCTGTTGGAATTATCGGGGACACTATGATTGTTTTTGGTTCTACATACACTAAAGAGTTTACCATTTGGATGAGCACAAATCCCAAAGCAAACCAATGGGAGCCTTTGGTTGATCGTTTTGAAATTGGCGGGTGGGATCCCGATTTTTTCACCGATGATAATGGACGGTTATACATGTATAATGGAAGTAGTAACAAGTATCCGTTGTATGGAATTGAATTGAACCGAAAAACCCTGCAACCCATAGGTACCCGAAAAGAAGTTTATTTGTTAGAGCCCTGGCGTTACGGCTGGCAACGTTTTGGCGAACACATGGACAATACTTTTCTCGATCCTTTTATTGAAGGGGCTCACATGACCAAACATAACGGGAAATACTATTTGCAATTTGGTGCCCCAGGAACCGAGTTCTCTGGATATGCTGATGGTGTGGCCATTGGCAATAACCCACTGGGTCCGTTTATACCACAATCTGACCCATTAAGCATAAAACCGGGTGGATTTGCACGCGGTGCAGGTCATGGCAGCACATTCAGTGACAACAACGGATCATACTGGCATGTTAGTACCATTATGATAAGTGTAAAAAATAATTTTGAAAGACGGCTTGGAATTTGGCCAGCAGGATTTGATGAAGACGGAGTAATGTGGTGTAATACTGCATTTGGCGATTATCCCCTCTTTTTACCCGAAGACGCAAAAAAACAACAGAAATCACGACCAGACTGGTACTTGCTTAATTACAAAAAGCCTGTCACTGTTTCTTCAACTTTTGGCGGTTTTAATGCCAATAATGTCAACGATGAAAACCTTAAAACCTATTGGTGCGCTAAAACCAGTAATCGGGGAGAATGGATACAAACCGATTTAGGCAATATTTCAACCGTGCATGCCATTCAAATCAATTATGCCGATCAGGATGTTTCCTTTCCGGCTGAGATGGATACCGTTTTTATTGGAAAACCAACAGGATTGTTTCATCAATACAAGCTGTTTTACTCGCCTGATGGGAAAAAATGGAAACTGCTTGCTGACAAAAGCCAAAATAAAACAGATGTGCCCCATGAATACATTGAATTGAAAACCCCGGTTCAGGCTCGCTTCATCAAACTTGAAAATATCACCGTTCCGGCAGGGAAATTTGCAATTAGCGGATTCAGAATTTTTGGCAATGGTAATGGAAGAAAACCAGATACAGTTAAAAATTTTATGGTGCTGAGAACAGAAAAAGACAAACGGAGCGCCTGGATTCGTTGGAGCCCGGTTGCCAATGCATTTGCCTACAATATCTATTATGGCACTCGCCCCAATAAGCTATATAATTGCGTTATGGTTTATGACTATAACGAATACTGGTTTAAGGCAATGGATAACCAGAAAACTTATTATTTTACCATTGAGGCTATTAATGAAAACGGAGTCTCCGAAAAATATGAAATCCTAAAAGTTGAATAAATGAAGTTATTCTTGATATTGGTTGGCTGTATTATTAGCTTTTGGCATTACTCTTTTGGGCAGGAGGCTGTTTTTTTCACCGAAGGAACCAGCATGTCCTATTACGATCAGGGCATTGTGAACATAGGTGGCTTGGGTGGAAGCACCTTTGAATATACCCACCCCCCGGGAGCCCCACAATGGAACGATAAAGTACCCTGCTCTACAATTGCATGGCAAGGAAACACTTCTCTGAAATTCAATTACACTTCTGCTGCAAATGGAAACTGGCAAGTTACCATATACCGAAACGACTGGTCAACAGCTAACTTAACCAACATGGACTCTCTCTCCTTTTACTTGTATTCAGAGAGTGGTATTCCCGCCTCAGCGCTTCCGTTGATAGGATTGAAAGCGAATAAAAAAATCAGCGTGGGCGATGCTGTTTCAAAATTATATGCTTTAGCTGATTACAACATTGGGGTTCCGGCTGGCAAATGGACAAAAATAAGACTGCCGCTCAACATAGTTATGGGCGATTCTGAAAACCAAAACTTAAACTTTGGTGAAATTAAGGGTATTGTGTTTAATCAGTCGGAAACCAATAACACATCACGTTTATTATTAATCGACAATATACTGGCATATAAATGGCAGGACGAAATTCCCCCTGTTGAAAATCTCCAAATAACTGGTTACGACAGCCATATTGAACTTTCCTGGAACGCACCATTTGAAGGATTAACATACAGGGTGTTGGCTTCATTTGATAACGGCAAATCTTTTACGATTCGCTCGCAAACTACAAGCAGTTACTTTCTGGATTTTATTCCGGCAAATGTTAAAACCAAACCAATAATTTACCGCGTAGTTACAATTGCTCAGGAAAGAGAGTCAGAACCTGTAGCAGCTACAACCGCAACCCGCGATTTTTCAGACGATGAGTTAAAAGATATGGTACAAAGATATGCCTTCCGCTATTTTTGGCAAGGCGCACACCAAAGCAGCGGTATGGCTTTGGAACGCAGTAACAGTGATGGACTGACAGTGGCTTCGGGGGCAACTGGTATGGGGCTTCTGGCCATGATTGTTGCATACCACCGTGAATATGAACCCAGAGAAGCCATAAAAGACCGCATCCTTAAAATTCTTACCTCCCTAAAAAATTGCGACCGCCACTATGGCGCATGGTCGCATTGGTATAATGGTAACACTTTAAAAACCATTCCATTCGGGCCCAATGATGATGGTGGCGATATTGTAGAAACGGCCTATGTAGCCCAGGGACTTATGGGTGTTCGGAATTATTTTTCAGGGAATGATGAGAAATCTATTCTGATACGAAGCAGCGCAACCCAGCTATGGGAATCCATCAATTGGGACTGGTATCGCAATGGCAACCAAAATGTATTAACCTGGCACTGGTCGCCAAATATTGGTTTTCAAAAAAACATGAAAGTGTCTGGCTGGGATGAATGTCTTATTTCATATGTTATGGCAGCAGCATCACCAACTTTTGGAATTACAAAGAATGTGTACGAGCAGGGTTGGGCCCGCAACGGAAATATGGTTAATAGTCGTAGTTTTTATGGATACAATATTAAACTTTCCCCCGATTGGGGTGGCCCGCTGTTCTGGGTTCACTATAGTTTTCTGGGCATTAATCCGCGTGGGTTATCCGATAAATATGCCCATTACTGGACAGAACACATCAATACTGTAAGAATTCATCATGCCTATGCCATTGAAAATCCCTTAAACCATCCAGGATATAGCCATAAATGCTGGGGACTAACGGCCAGTGATAGCCCTTACGGCTACACCGCACATCAACCATGGGCCAACGACAATGGCACCATTAGTCCTACTGCTGCCCTTGCGAGCATGCCATATTTACCCAGACAAAGTCTTGATGCCCTTAAATATTTTTACAGGGAACGGGGAAAAGATTTATTTGGGGTTTATGGACCCTACGATGCATTTAACGACCGGTTGAATTGGGTACAGAAATCCTATATTGGTATCGATCAGGGGCCAATTGTTATTATGATTGAAAACCAGCGTTCAGGATTGCTGTGGAACTATGTAATGAAAGACCCTGATTTACAGGTGGGGCTTAATAAACTTGATTTTTCGTATGAAACCACTAATAATAATGAACAACAAATAACAGATGGAATTAAACTATTTCCCAACCCTGCTCAAAATACGGTTTCCATAGTAATTCCAAACCAAATAAATGGACAGACTGCCGTGGTGAAATTATTCAACATGGAAGGTAAAAATATATTTACAAAATCCTTTCAGCCTTTAACATCCGAATATAAATTGAATTTGCACCAAATACCAAACGGGCTCTTTTTAATTGAAGTCACTTTACACACAGCAAAGTTTCAGAACAAACTGGTGATTAAAAAATAAACGATGCAAACAAAAACATTAATGCCCCTATCCTAACACATTCCCTGATTTATTTACAATTGGGTTGGCGATTAAAACACCCAAATAAGCACTTATTCCAATTTGAAGTAAAAAGCTTAAGCGTCGATCAATACTATTTCTTTGCCATTATAGCACTTAACAGATATGGCATTTAGAAAAAAAACAAAATAATTAAATGTTGAATAAATAGAAAAGATAACCATGAAGAGATTTGCACTTTTAACATTACTCGTTGCCATCATTTCAGCCTGCGGGCAAAAAATGGGTAAAAATGAAATGGACATATACATCAGCAAACTAATGGGCCAAATGACCATTGAAGAAAAAATAGGCCAGCTAAACCTTTTAACACCAGGTGGGGGTATTCCTACAGGAGCTGCCGTAAGTACCGATGTTGAAGCCAAAATAAAAGAAGGAAATGTGGGCGGTATTTTTGGCATAACAGGGCCGGAAAAAATTCGCCAGGCACAACAACTGGCCGTTGAGCATAGCCGTTTAAAAATACCCTTGCTTTTCGGTTCGGATATTATCCATGGATACAAAACCATATTTCCAATTCCGCTGGGCTTATCGTGCAGTTGGGATATGCAACTGATTGAAAAAACCGCACGGACTGCAGCTGAAGAGGCCACAGCAGATGGCCTTAACTGGAACTTTTCACCCATGGTTGACATATCCCGCGACCCCAGGTGGGGCAGAGTGGCCGAAGGGGCCGGTGAAGATCCTTACCTGGGTTCAGAAATCGCAAAAGCAATGGTGCGTGGTTATCAGGGCAACGACCTCACCAGCAACAATACACTAATAGCCACAGTTAAGCACTTTGCCCTTTATGGCGCATCCGAAGCCGGACGCGATTACAACACTGTTGATATGAGCAGGCTGCGCATGTACAACGATTATTTACCACCCTTCAGGGCAGCAATTGATGCTGGTGTTGGATGCGTTATGACTTCATTTAATGATGTAGATGGCATACCTGCAAGTGGGAATAAATGGCTTCTCACCGACCTACTCCGAAACAACTGGAAATTTGATGGTTTTGTAGTATCAGATTACACCTCGGTAAATGAAATGGTGGATCACGGCCTTGGCGATTTGCAAGCCGTTTCAGCACTAGCTCTAAAAGCCGGATTGGATATGGATATGGTTGGCGAAGGCTTTCTTACAACCCTGAAAAAATCATTAGAAGAAGGGAAATTATCATTGAATGACATCAACAGGGCTTGTCGCCGAATTCTCGAAGCCAAGTATAAATTAGGCTTATTTAGCGACCCATACCGTTACATTGACGAATCGCGCCCCGAAAAAACTATCCTTACTGCTCAAACCAGGGAAATTGCCCGCGATGCAGCTGCCCGGTCGTTTGTGTTACTTAAAAACGATAAAAACCTGTTGCCCTTAAAAAAGGACAGAAATATTGCCTTAATTGGCCCATTAGCCAACAATAAAAACAATATGCTTGGAACATGGGCTGTATCAGGCGATCCACAATTATCAATTACCGTATTGGAAGGTTTAAAAAATGCAACAGGCAATAGCTCCAATATTCATTATGCCAAAGGTGCCAACATATCCGATGACCCCGAATTTGCCCGGAAAGTGAATGTATTCGGCACACGTATTGATATTGATGAACGTACGCCCCAAGCCATGATAAACGAAGCTTTAATGCTGGCAAAGCGGTCAGATGTGGTGGTAGCAATAATTGGTGAAGCATCAGAGATGAGTGGCGAATCATCCACCCGGTCTTCCATATCGCTCCCCGATAGTCAAAAAAAACTCATCAGGGCATTGGCAAATACCGAAAAACCATTGATTTTGGTTTTAATGACCGGACGCCCCCTGGCTTTGGAAGAAGAACTTCAGATGGCCGATGCTATATTGCTTACCTGGCACCCCGGAATTGAAGCCGGTAACGCCATTGCCGATGTCATCTTTGGCAAATACAACCCATCTGGAAAACTCACTATGACATTTCCGCGTAATGTAGGTCAGGTACCCATATATTATAATCACCGAACAACCGGCCGCCCAAATCCAGGCGATGAATTTCAGAAATTCAGGTCGAATTATCTGGATGTGCCAAACTCACCCCTGTTTTCATTTGGGTATGGCTTAAGCTATACCACCTTTGCTTACAGCAATATAATGCTTAGCAAAAATTCTATGAATAGTAACGAAAAAATAACAGCAAGCATTAAGCTGACCAATACAGGCAAAGTAGATGGAGAAGAAGTGGTTCAACTATACATTTACGACAAAATCAGAAGTATCACACAGCCTGTTAAAGAACTTAAAGGTTTTCAGAAAATATTTTTAAAAGCCGGAGAATCCAAAGATGTACATTTCACCATTGGAATTAACATACTGGCATTTTACCATCATGACATGAGTTTTAAAGCTGAAGCCGGAGAATTTGTAATTTACATCGGAACCAATTCTGACGGGACGATTTCAGATGTAATTACCTTAACAGAATAGGTTTAACCTTTGACAAAAAGGTTAAAAGTAACAACACAATGGGAAATCACCATCAACAGGAAGTGCCTTTGATTGCCCCATTGTGTTTAATTTCTAATAGCAATTTGTGTTTCAAAACAACTGTCGTACTTTTAATTTTCGATTTCAAAAACCATTTAAATGCAGATATGACAAGAAATTTAACATCCTTAACCCTCCTTGTTCTTTTGGTTTTTAAAAGCGTTTTACTTGACGCCCAACACAAAACAAGTTTTAACGTGGCCACTTTTAACCTTCGGTTCGATACTCCTAACGATGGTGAAAATGTCTGGCCCAATCGAAAAGAGTTTGTTAAGAATCTGATTGCCTATCATGAATTCGACATTATGGGCACACAGGAGTTGTTGCATAGTCAGATTAAAGATTTGCTTGAAATGGATGGCTGGGCATATACCGGGGCCGGACGTGATGATGGATTAACTGGTGGCGAACATTCTGCCATTTTCTATAATAAAGAGCGGTTTAAGCTGTTGACCTCCGGCGATTTCTGGTTTAGCGAAACCCCTGAGATTCCATCCAAAGGCTGGGATGCCACCTGCTGTAACAGAATTTGCTCATGGGCAAAATTCCGCGATAAAAAAAGTCGAAAGGAGTTTTATGTGTTCAATGCTCATTTCGACCATCAGGGTATTGAAGCCCGTCGTCAATCGGGCCAACTCATCATCGAAAAAATAAAGGAGATTGCTAAAGGTTTACCGGTTATTTTTTGTGGCGATTTAAACTCAACCCCCGACACAGAACCAGTTCAGCATATCAGCGCCTTTCTGTACGATAGTTACCTGGTTTCAAAAACATTGCCTTATGGCCCCGTAGGTACTTTTTCAGGT
>JBBIVA010000135.1:0-9730 GCA_037439945.1 Marinilabiliaceae bacterium | reverse complement strand
TAAATAGTTTAATTGATGAATCTAAAGCATTTTTAGTTTATTTTTCAAATGAATCCTGTAATGTTTGTAAGGTTTTAAAACCAAACATAACAGAACATCTCAACCAGAAATATCCCGGTTTCAGAATGTTATACTGTAATGTTGAAAATAATCCGTATATAGCAGCCCAATATTCAATATTTGTTAATCCTTCAATAATTGTTTGGTTTAATGGAAAGGAAACTTTCCGGTTTTGCCGCAATTTTGGTTTAAATGAATTTGACGAAAAAGTAAGGCGCACCTATACCATTTTGTTCGGCGGTTAAAAACCTGACATTAATATTTTTTTTCAACTGTCTCCACTGGGGCAATTAAAACAATGAGTTTAACAAGTTTTCATCAGTAATATTAGGAATTGTAACCATAAGCAGTGGCTCATTTTTCATTGCCCTTTTTATTGATTCAATGGCCCCCTTGTTGCGTGCCCAACTCCTTCGTGAAACCCCATTATTCACATCCCAGGAAAGCATTGAACCAATTTTCCTTTCCGATTCAAGGGTACCGTCTATAACCAAACCAAATCCCCCGTTTATTGCTTCTCCCCAGCCAACTCCACCACCATTATGTATCGATATCCAGGTTGCACCTCTAAACGAACCTCCTATTACATTATGAATAGCCATATCTGCGGTAAATGAAGAACCATCATAAATATTTGATGTTTCCCTAAATGGACTGTCGGTGCCGGACACGTCATGATGGTCGCGCCCCAAAACAATTGGGCCCGAAATTTTCCCTTCTTTTATTGCTTTATTAAATGCCAAACTGATTTTTATTCTTCCTTCGGCGTTGGCATACAGAATCCGGGCCTGTGAGCCAACTACCAAATTATTGTTATCAGCTTCACGGATCCAATCCAGATTATCCTTTAACTGTGCTTTAATCTCCTCAGGGGCATTCACTAGTAATTCTTCAATAACTTTTCCGGCTATTTCATCACTAACTTTCAAATCCACCGGATCATTACTGCAACAAATCCACCGGAAAGGCCCAAAACCATAATCAAAAAACAAGGGACCCATAATATCCTGAACATATGATTTATATTTAAACCCTCCCTTTTCATCCATTATATTGGCCCCTGCCCTACTGCTTTCAAGCAGAAATGCATTTCCGTAATCAAAAAAATACATGCCTTTTTTACTAAGTGAATTAATAGCCTTAACCTGCTTGCGAAGTGATTTTTTTACTTCTTCTTTAAATCTTTCAGGATTTGATGTCATCAATTTATTTGATTCATCAAAAGTTAACCCAACCGGATAGTACCCCCCTGACCAGGGGTTATGCAATGAAGTCTGGTCGGAACCCAAATCAACATCAATATTGTTATCAACTATATACTCCCATAAATCAACTATATTACCATGATAGGCAAAGGAATGCGGTAAATTGCCCTTCATAACTTCATTCACCCTGTTGAATAAATCCTTACAATTTGAATGTACCTCATCAACCCAACCCTGCGAATATCTTTTCTGAATGGCCAAATGGTTAATTTCTGCCACAATGCTTACGCATCCTGCTATACTGGCAGCTTTGGTTTGCGCTCCCGACATACCTCCCATACCCGAAGAAACAAACAATCCAGGTTTATTCCCTGTTCTTTTTAACCCTGACTTTCTGAAAGCATTTAACAGTGTTATTGTTGTTCCGTGTACTATTCCCTGTGGGCCAATATACATAAACGAACCGGCTGTCATTTGTCCGTATTGGGTTACTCCAAGGGCATTCAGTTTATCCCAGTCGTTAGGTTTTGAGTAATTGGGAACAACCATGCCATTGGTTACAACAACCCTTGGAGATTCTTTGTTCGATGGAAATAAACCCAAAGGATGGCCCGAATAAAGTACAAGAGTTTGCTCATCGGTCATAGTTGCCAGGTATTGCATTGTAAGCCTGTATTGTGCCCAGTTTTGAAAAACTGAACCATTTCCCCCATAGGTTATTAATTCGAGCGGATGTTGTGCTACATCCGGATCAAGATTATTTAAAATCATGAACATTACTGAAGCCGCCTGCTCCGATTTATGAGGAATATCTTTAATATTCCTGGCCTGAAATATATAGCCAGGCCTGTACCTGTACATATATATCCTTCCAAAATTATTCAATTCATCAAGAAATTCACTGGCCAATGATTTATGGAGATGCCCAGGAAAATACCTCAGGGCATTGCTTAATGCCAGTTTTTGCTCATCAAGGGTTAATGTCATTAATCTTTTTGGGGCGCGGCTAACATTTGTATCAAAGGGTTTATATTCCGGTAAATAGTCAGGAATTCCTTCGAGTATTGATTTGTTGAACATATCCAGGGCCATATTGAATATTTTGTTGTAATTGATAAATTAACCCATAATTTCATTTAATACAATTTTGCCGATAATTGCCAATAGTATAATAATCACTATTTTGATTATTCGGTAAAAAATGATAAACCGGGATTAATAAAATTAAGTGAATATGGTTAAACAAGCTATGATAAAAAACACATTAAAGGCAAAAATTCAACTTTTTATAAATAAAAAAGGCCCTTTAAAAAGGACCTTTTTAACCTCGGAAGTTATAATGTAATACAGTATAACTAAGCCAGCTTCACGTTTACGGCATTTAAACCTTTTCTACCTTCTTTAAGTTCAAAGGTTACTGCATCGTTTTCACGAATTTTGTCAACAAGACCAGTTACGTGTACAAAGTACTCTTCACCTGATTCTTCATCTTTAATAAAACCGAAACCTTTGGTTTCATTAAAAAATTTTACGATTCCTTTATTCATAATAAGTAATTAATTTGCGCCAAAGATAATTTTTTTTTTAAAATATTTCAGAGTTTTTTTTGAATATCTGATTTTTATGTATTTAATAGTTATAAAACATTTGGTAACCCTCAACATTTAAGTTATGATAAACCAACCCTCAATATTCAACAATCACCTGTTATTAATGGTATCCAAAAACTAATGTTGCTATTAAAACAAACCTTGATAAACATAAATAGATTAAAAGACCATCATTATTGAGTTTTAAACAATTTTAAAAACTAATTTATTTTTGATGTAAACTGTTTCTGTACGGTTCAGGTTTATAATAGCTTATCAAGGAAAATATTTTCATGATCAATGGTTTAACAATTATTTACTCGTTAAACTTATGTCTGCCCCGGTTCTCCTCTCCCTCGGCATAGGAATAAATCTCACGCAAAACAGACGCATATTTCTTATACAAAACCCTGCGTCGCAATTTTAGTGTAGGAGATAGCTCTCCTGAAGCTGATGTCCATGCCTCATGAACTAATCTAAACCTTTTGATATGCTCATGTTTACCAAGTTGTTTATTATAATGTTCAACCTCTTTGGTGTATTGTTTCACAACTTTGGGCAATGTAATAAGCTCCATATTATCACGGAAATGAATTTTATGATCATGGGCCCATACATGCAGGTATTCAAAATTTGGAAGCAATAACGCGCTTGCAAATTTTTCATTTTCCCCCACAACCATAATTTGCTCAATAAAAATTGATTCTTTGAACATATTCTCAATTACCTGTGGAGCAATATACTTTCCGCTTGATGTTTTAAACATCTCTTTTTTACGGTCAGTAATTTTTAAGAATTTATTTCGTTCAAGGGTACCAATATCACCAGTGTGAAACCACCCGTTGCTATCTATTAATTCGGCTGTGGTATTAGCATCTTTATAATATCCCTTCATTATATTTGGCCCTTTAACCAGAATTTCTCCATCCTCATCAATCATAACCTCAACATTATCGATTACAGGGCCAACTGTTCCAATTAACAAGTTCCCGGGCCTAATAAGATTGTTTACGGCTATAACCGGGGATGTTTCGGTTAACCCGTATCCTTCGAGCAATGGGATACCGGCAGCAAAAAATAATCTTGCCAAACGTGGCTGCAAAGCAGCACCTCCGGAAACCACAAATTTAAGGTTACCTCCAAAGGCCTTTTGCCATTTTGAGAATACCAGTTTCCTGGCCAGCCACAACCTTAAGCCATACCAAAAGTGATGTTTGCCATCGTACCTGTATTTTTCGCCTAATTTAAGTGATTGAAAAAATATCCAACGTTTAAACCCTGTAAGGTCACCTCCCTTTGAAACAATCTTATCATAAATTCGCTCAATTACCCTAGGGACAGAAGCAAAAGCGCTAGCCTGAATTTCAACCAGATTTTGTGCAATGGTACCCAAATTCTCGGCATAATAAATACTACAACCCTTATACTGGAAAAGGTAGTTTGCCATTCGCTCAAAAACGTGACTTATGGGCAGAAAGCTCAGGATACGGTCAGAGGGGCTTAATGGGAACAACTCTCCACATGCCTTAACGTTTGAGATAAAATTTTGATGCGTTAACATAACACCTTTGGGCATACCGGTAGTACCTGATGTATAGATAATTGACACAACATCATCCTGATCTATGCTTTCGCGAATTTTTTTTAACTCATCCTTATAGGTAACCCTCGACTCTTCACCAAGTAAATAAATCTCGCTCCAGTGGGGTATTCCATCATAAAAGTTAAAGGTGTAAACTTCATCAATATTATCCAATTCATCGGCAATTGGCTTTAACCTTTCATAAAGGCTTAATTCGGAAACAATCAATAATCTGGCATCGGAATGACCTAATATAAACCTATACTCATCGTCGCCAATAGTTGGATAAATTGGTACATGGATAACACCAGTCATTGACATACCCATGTCAACAAAATTCCATTCGGGCCGATTGTTTGAAACTGTGGCAATTTTATCACCCTTTTTAAATCCTTTAGCCATTAAACCATAACTAAACATTTTTGCATTTCGGTTATAATCATCTGAACTAAATTTTACCCAGTTTCCATCCTGTTTAGCAGCCAGAACATCTGGCTTCAGGTAATTTTGCCTGATGTTTTCAAGCAAGTCAAAAGTACGTTCAATTCTCATAATCAACTCAAAATCAGTTTCTAAAAATAAAACATAACTGCTAAAGATAAAAAAAGAACTTAAAAAAATGCAATAGTAAGTTAATATTGTTTAAAATTAAACATCATTAATATTAGCAAATATGGCTAATAATTAAATACTAAAGGGTTGTTAAGGCAGTTTTAAGATAAATAAAATTGCACTTTTTATTGATAATATGAACTTCTTATGTGGACAAGAAATGGGAATAACTATTTTATTTTGCCATCAATTTAAAACTTTCGGGAGCGGATAAAAGTTAAAAGCAAAATAGGATTATGAAAAATAATATACCTAAACCATTTAAAACCTGAAATACAGAAAATAGTAATATTATTATTAATAACCCTGATAATTTAAAATTAAATAACAGGCTGATAATGATGAATGCAAACAAATTTATAACCAGAACATTTAGCCTTCTTACCCCCTTTATTTTTTCGTCATCATTAATGGGCCAGGAGGTTTCGCTTGTATTCTTTGGTGATATAATGGGCCATACTCCCCAGATTTACAGTGCAAAAAAAATAAACGGAAGTGGTTATGACTATAATAATTGCTTTAAATATATAGAACCCTATGTAAGATCTGCAGATTTATCAGCAGGTAACCTGGAATTGACCCTGGCCGGAGAACCATATACAGGTTACCCAACATTCAGTTCGCCTGATGAATTGGTTTTTGCTTTAAGTAACATAAATGTAAATGTTTTGGTAACTGCAAATAACCATACTTGCGACCGCCGAAAGTTTGGGCTGGAAAGAACTATAAAAATTCTGGATGAAAACTGTTTTTTAAGAACTGGCTCGTTTAAAGATAGTTCTGATTTACAAAACAAACATCCTCTTTTGTTATATGCTAATGGAGTAAAACTTGCTATATTAAGCTATACATATGGCACAAACGGAATTCCTGTTACACATCCAAATATTGTTAACCATATTAACCGCGATATAATGGCTGCCGATCTTGAAAAAACCAAGGTTTTTAATCCTGACAAAATAATCGCATTTTTACATTGGGGGGAAGAGTACCAAACTACCCCCGGAACAGAGCAGACAGAATTGACCAAATTTCTTTTTAATGAAGGTGTTGACATTATTATAGGCAGTCATCCTCATGTTTTACAACCAATGCATTTTTATAATGAAATCAATTTCTCAGAAAAGGTTGTAGTTTACTCTCTTGGCAATTTTATATCGAACCAACGGAAGCCTCTTACAGATGGAGGTGCGATTGTAAAAATCAGTATTTTGAAAGAAGGGGATAAAACAATGATAACAGGGGCTGAATACCTATTAACATGGGTTTTCACTCCCTTTGTAAACGAAAAAAAACAATATTATGTCTTGCCTGCTTCAGTTTATTATAAACACGGCATTCCTGATGGATTGCCAAAAGGATATAACGGAATGTTCGATTATTTAAAACTTGCAGGTGAAATAATGAGGAAAAATACAAATTTCAGGGAGGCAACCACTGAATGGTAAAAAAACAGTCAGGTTCCTGGTCAAAGTCCATTATTTATCAATGTAAATTCATTACAATAACTCATTGGAAAATTAAAGGAAGATTAACTGTAAAAGTTGAACCTTTCCCTTTTTCTGATTCAAGTGTAATTGTTCCACCCATAAGTTCAACAAGTCCCTTTGTAATTGCAAGTCCAAGTCCACTACCTTCGTATTCGCGGTTAAGATTAACATTTTCCTGGTTAAAACGCCCAAAAACAAACTCCTGTCTTTCTTTAGCAATTCCAATACCTGTATCAGACACAAAATACACAATACTGTTTTCATTTAAATAACATCCAAGCACCACCCTGCCATTAGGAGTGAATTTAAACGCATTATCCAAAAGATTATTAATTACCTGGTATACTTTCTGCTCATCACCGAAAACGGTGGTGTTTTTGAGTGCAGACCCGTAATCTATAATCAACTCAACCCTATTCCTTTTAAAGTTGGGCAACTGAAAAGAAAATAACTCTTTTATAAGTTTAACGGGACGATAATATTCAGCATTAACAGAAGTTTGCCCAGCATCTATTTTTGAAATGTCGAGTATGTTATTTACAGTATCTAAAAGACGGTTGCAGCTTAAGTCGAGGGTAGCCGTTAGTTCCTTTCTTTCATTTTCATCAAGATCAACAACAGATAGAAGATGAGCAAATCCCATAATGCCGTTTAGCGGGGTCCTAATTTCATGGCTCATATTTGCAAGGAAAGCTGATTTTAACCTTTCGCTCTCTTCGGCTTTATTCTTTGCCATTATTAATTCATCATTCAAATCAATAAGCTTTTCATTTATCCGCTGATATTCAATATTTTTCGACTCAATCAATTTGTTTTTCTCCTGAAGTTCAATCTCAGCTTTTTTTCTATCAGATATGTCGGTAATGGTTCCAACAAACCCTTTCACTTTACCATCAATTATTTCCGGAACGGCATAACCCATTACCCAAACAATGGAGCCGTCAGGCTTAACAAACCTATATTCTGCAGAAGACCTTTCACCTTTTGATGACCTTTCCTTCCATTCCTTTATCAAAACTACACTATCATCCGGATGCACTACCTTTAGCCATTTATCTTCAAGTGCATCAGGAAATTCAATCCCTGAAAGTTCAGACCATTTTGGATTTACATAAGTTGTTTTACCTTTTTCATCGGTTCTGAAAATTCCTACCGGCGATATACTTGCCAATGTTTGAAATAACTGATTACTTTTAATCAATAGTTCATCGCTTTTTTTTCGTTCATCAACATTCCTCACAATGGCCTGAAGCAAGTACTCTTCTTCTATTTTAATTCTAACCAGGCTTACTTCGGCATAAAATTCCTGACCATCGAAAGTAGTGTGTACCCACTCAAAAAACTGTGGTGCCCCGTTTAAGGCATTTTTAATGTAATTGGCTGCTTTTTCGAACGATGTTTGTCCATCAGGTTGATAAACTGGAGAAAACCGAATAGGTGAAGAACCAATAATATCGCTCTTTTTGCAATTAAATATTGTAGTAGCTTTATCATTGCACGCAAGAAAAACTTGGTAATCCATTGTAAAGGCTGCATCACCCATATTTTCAAAAAGGGTCCGGTATTTTAGTTCACTGTTAATCAAGGTCCTTCTGGCAAGCTTTTCAAGGGTAATATCTCTGGCAATTCCCAGGTAACCAATTATTTCCCCACTTTCATTTTTAACAACTGAAACACTTAAGCTTACCTGGATTGTTGTCCCATCTTTTCGCAAATAATTCCATTCTCTTATTTCATTACCCTCCTTTTTGGCCCTAAAAACCAATAATCCAAAACCTTTATATAAAAAACCCGTTTCGTCAAGTATTTCATCCTGCAAAGCCTTCAATTCTGTTTTCAAATGAAATTTCAAAGGGGTTATTCTCCCGATCACTTCTTCCTTGGTATAACCAAGAATTTTTTCGGCCCCCTTGTTAAAAACCAAAATTTTTCCTTTTGTATCAACTGCAATAATTGATGTTTCGGCAGCAGCATCCAATACCCCACCCAGAAATTTTTCATTTAATGATAACAAATCGCCACCGGTTTTAAGTTTTGAGATATCGATGGTAACTCCTTTAATAACCTTTTCATTATTACCTGCAAATGACAACGTTAAAAAAATAAGTACAGGAAATCTTGAACCATCCTGTCTTGTGGCAATATACTCAACCCCTTCATCAGGCACTCCATCAACCAGGTTTTGTATGCTTTCTTTAAGTTTATTATGTTCTTGTGGTATAATTAATGAGTATAATGAAAGCTCATTATTTTGAACTTCCCTATTTGAATACCCCAAATTCTTTAATCCAACCAGATTTATGTAAGAAAAAACTCCATCACTATTGGCAACCCAGTCAAAATGTGGCAACACTTTTAACATATGATTAATACACAAATCCTTATGGTTTCTATTAAATTCAATATGGCTTACTTTTAATTCTTCGGTACAAATACCTATTATGTAATCAACATTTCCTTTTTTGTTACGAATAACATTAACTTTATCATCTAATGTAAAAATATGCCCGTTGGGTAATTTAACATGGTAACTTACACTTTCACTAGCACTGTTAAAAATTTCCCTTTTTAAATTTTCGATATCGCTAACTATAAACTCAGGGGAATAATACATTTTTGATATAAGCAAAGAAGCATCAGTAAAACCTAGCATTTTCGCCATTTTATTATTTAAATGACGTATATACCCTTTACTGTTTAAAACATAAACCCCGAAGGGCAGTGCTTCTATAAAATGTTTAACCCTTAGTTTATCTTCAAAAAAATTATTGGGTCCCAAATAAGGAGAGATTAAACGAATAAACCTGATTTTACCTAACTTTTTAAACTGGTTAACGAGCCAAAAATCTTCCTTATCCTTTTCCTGTAATTGTTTTATCAGGCCTTTTTTTGATATTTCAAAAAACTCATGGCTCATAATTGTCAGTGATGATATTCAAAAGTTAGTACTTTTAAAAGCCTTTACTAATTAAAACTTAATATTAAAAACTTATTTAGGGTTATTTACAGAATAATGTTTTATCCGTAAATAATTTTTTGATTAAGGCCGGATAGCTTGTATAGTTATTACGTGAGAACTCGCCCCGAACTATCGGGGCTCGTTTCATCAGGTTACTAATATCCTAATGTGTTAAAACACTTTTTAACCCAAATTTGTCTTTAGCCATTTTTTCTAATGACCGTCATTAGAAA
>JBBIVA010000134.1:0-9818 GCA_037439945.1 Marinilabiliaceae bacterium | reverse complement strand
AGTTAGCTGTTAATAACTACATAAAAAAAGAGACTGCCCCTTTTGAGACAGCCTCTTTATTATAATAATTATTTATTTATTACAAATTTGGTATAATTTTCCCTAAATTAAGCCTTTTCATATATTAAAAAAACATTTAATGGAATTATCACTTCTTATTAGCATCAAAAAAAGAATCAATTCCAGGGTAATTATATTTTCCTTTTGCAATTGACTCCGGAAAAATGAAATAAATAACACGGGCCGAAGCACATAATTTATCATTGTAAAATAATTCCGCTAATATTATAACCTCATTATTCTCCATTTGCTCTAAAAATCCGGCCTTAATTAATACAGGTTCTCCTGTGATACGTATTGGCGTAAAATACTCAACATCAATACGTTTTGTAACACCTGCTGTACCAATTTGTGTGTAAATAAACCAGCTTGCAATTTCATCCATTAATGTAGCCTGTATTCCTCCATGCAAAACCCCTTTGTACCCCTCAAAATTTTTATCGGGCATCCAATTTGCAAACACACAATCACCATCCTCATAAAAACTCAGGTTAAGTCCAATGGGGTTATATGGGGAACAACCAAAGCAACCGAATAATTCAGGGCCGGCACTTGTAAACGGATTAACAATTTTCCTCCTCATGGTATTTAAGGGAATTAAGCCTTTACTATTGCAAACTGTTATATTTCAGCAGAAATTATTACTCATTAAAATGGTAAAGAAAAACTATTTCACCCTCATATGCCGGTTTTTTATTCCCATCTATTTCTAGCTTCACTCCAATATTGGCTTTTGTAATACCCCGTAAATTAACCGTACTAATTAAGGTTGCAACCAGCCTAACCCTGCTGTTAACCAATACGGGCTGATTAAATTTAAATTTCTCAATTCCGTAATTTACCTGCATTTTTAAATTTTGAACATCAACAATTTGATTCCATAAATGCGGGAGCATTGATAGGGTCAAATAACCATGTGCAATAGTATCGCCAAAAGGAGATTCAGATTTAGCCTTAATTGTATCAGTATGTATCCATTGGTGGTCAAGGGTTGAATCTGCAAATAAATTAATTTGTTCCTGTGTAAAAACATGGTAATCAGAAACTCCAAGCTCCTTTCCTGCAAGCTTTTCCAGTTCTTCAAAACTGCTGATAATTACTTTACCCATAAATTTAAATTTTCAGTTTTTTAAAAATTTCAGAAAATATTGATACAATCACTAATTCCTTTTCCTAAATGGCCTAAATATTCCCAGATTTATACTTCACTTGAAATCCCCGACTTCGATATTTTTTTACTTCCCTCATACATTGCAAACTTTAGAAATTTACACTCAAGTGACCCATTAAACAAAGTTTGCTTTTCAACAGGCTTAAGCCCTATTAATTTAAGGGCTTCCAAATTGGAACTTATTACCCAGGCATCCCAGCCCGAATAGTTCTTTTTCAAATATGAACCCGTTTCAGAATAAAGTTTAACAATATCGCTGCTTCGCAAACGTTCATCATATGGAGGATTCATAATAAGGGTTCCTTCTTTGCCAGGTTTTCTGGTTTCATTAAAAGGCGTAACAGTAAAATCTATATATTTTTTCAACCCAAAATCCAAAGCACATCGGCGGGCAATGTCAATTGCCCAAACAGCAATATCACTTCCACAAATTTTTACTTCCGGAGTTTTTATCCCGGCTTCGGCATCTCTCTTAATTTTATCCCACAATTTAGGATCATAATTTTTCCACTTCATAAAACCAAATTCACTCCTTTTATGGTTGGGGGCAATATTGGCAGCAATCATTGTTGCTTCTAAAACAATGGTTCCCGATCCACACATAGGGTCCAAAAAATTTGATTTACCATTCCATCCTGAAATCAATACCATTCCGGCTGCTAACGATTCATTTATTGGAGAAGGGTGGTCTTTTGTTCTGTATCCCCTGCGGTTTAATGGCAGTCCCGAACTATCAGCCGACAAGGTAAAAGTATCTTCAACAACATGCACATTTAATAATAAATCAGGTTGTTCAAGGTTAACCGATGGTCGCTTACCGGTTTCTGAAACAAACCTGTCGCAAATGGCATCCTTAACCTTAAGGGCAACAAATTTTGAATGCTTGAAATAATTTGAAAAAACAACTGAATCAACTGCCAGTGTTTGTTCATTACTTAAAATTTTACTCCAATCAAACTCTTTTACCTTTTTGTAAAGCTCATTCTCATTTCTGGCTTTGAAGGTAGTAATAGGTAACAGAATTTTCAATGCTGTGCGTGACCATAAATTGGCTTTATATAAAACATTAATATCTCCTTCAAATTCAACCGCCCTCTTAAGCAGTTTTACATTTTCTGCACCAATGTTAACTAACTCTGCCGCCAATACATTCTCAAGTCCATGAAACGTTTTCGCTACTAATCTCACCCTATTAAATATTTAATTCTAAAATATGATTCATCAAACAATAAATAAATCACAAAAGTAATGTCAAAAATGGTAAATAAAACCTTTTGGCATAATTAATAAGTTCATCTGGTATTTTAAAAAACAAAAAATCCACAAATGAACCCCCATGCTATGCAAGCTCAATTTGTCACAACTTATCGGGAAAGGCAAAGGAACATAATTTACATCATGGGCTACCCATCGCACCTTTTTAACCCATTTTACGCATTAGAGTAACTTTAATATTTAAATCGTTTAATTTATGTAGTTTAGATGCTTGGTTTTCTAACGGGCAGCATTCTATTTTTCAGAAATAGGAAAATATTGTATTGGTTATTCTAAAATGTTAACTCTGTTTTCTGGATTAACTGTTTAATTCCAATGCAAAATTTGGGTTAAAAAAATTTTGTCTGTATGAAAAAAACGGGAATTATACTTCCCGTTTTTTCAAAAGCTATATCGGATTTATATTGTTTATCCTGGTATTAATTTAAATAGCCAAATCCTACGCACCTGTTTCAGGGCCTCTTAATCCAAAAATATCTCTGTCAAATAAATATAAACTGCTATCACCAAGTAGTTTTAATTTGTCAATAATAGCCGATGCCGATGCTTCTTCTTCAATCTGCTCGGTAACAAACCATTGAATCCAGTTATGGGTGGTAAAATCCTTTTCGTTTAAACAAACTGCAACAATATTATTAATTGAGGCCGTAACCAATTGCTCATGTTCATAAACCATATTAAATATTTCACGAACATTTTTAAAAGTAGTAGGAGGTTTTTGAAATCCGGGGATTATTGCAAACCCTCCCCTTTCATTTACGTAAGCAACAAATTTCAGCATATGCATTCTTTCTTCCTCTGCCTGGGCATAAAGCCATTTTGATGTTCCTTCCAGGCCGTTACTATCGGCCCAACTTGCCATAGCAAGATATAAGTTTGAAGAATATCCCTCTTTTTCGATCTGTTCAATCAGAACTTTTTCTACATTTTTGTTTAGCATAATTGAATTTTTTTTGTTTATATATCAAATATAAGTCTTTCAAAAACCAAAGGTTCAAACATTAACTATATGATTTCACAATTTGGAATAATTCTAATTAAACAAGAAAACCAAATATTTATTACCATTTTCAAAAACATGTTACGCTATTTTAATGATTTTTATTTTGAAAAACATTGTTTTGTTGTTAATTATTTATAATTTAAAAAAAATCAAAATTTAAACACCTTATTCTTTTACAATCATTTAACAAAAATTTGAATAATGATTAATAAAATTCTTGTTGCAAACAGAGGTGAAATTGCCGTTAGAATTATTCGTTCTTGCAGAGAAATGGGAATTGAAAGTGTGGCTATTTACTCCGATGCAGATCGTACCTCAATGCATGTAAGGTATGCCGATGAAGCGTATCATGTTGGCCCCTCACCATCATCAGAAAGCTATCTACAAATGGACAAAGTAATTAACATTGCGAAACAATCAGGAGCACAGGCAATCCATCCTGGTTATGGATTTTTATCAGAAAACGCAGAATTTGCAAACCGGACACGAAAAGCCGGTTTAATTTTTATAGGGCCCTCATCAGAGGCAATTACTGCCATGGGTGATAAAATGATGGCCAGGGATTTAATGAAAAAGGCAGGTGTCCCAATTGTACCCGGTTCGGAGGAACTGCCCAAATCCCAGTCCGAAATAAAAAAAGTGGCCGAAAATATTGGGTATCCGGTTATGATTAAAGCATCAGCTGGCGGGGGTGGTAAAGGTATGCGGCTTGTTAAATCAGAACAAGATCTTATTCCTTCATTTAAAAGGGCACAATCTGAAGCTTTAAATGCATTCGGGAACGGATCAGTTTATATGGAAAAGTATCTCGAAGAGCCCCATCATATAGAATTTCAAATCCTGGCAGATAATCATGGCAATGTTGTCCATCTTTTTGAAAGAGAATGCTCGGTACAAAGGCGCCACCAGAAGGTAATTGAAGAAACTCCTTCACCATTTGTTACCCCACAATTAAGAGAAGCCATGGCTGTACAGGCAATTGCTGCGGCAAAATCAGTTAACTATTCCGGCGCTGGTACAATTGAATTTTTAGTTGATAAAAACCGTAATTTCTACTTCCTTGAAATGAATACCCGCCTTCAGGTTGAACACCCAATTACTGAAAGGGTTACCGGTATCGACCTTGTTAAGGCTCAAATTCACATAGCCAATAATTTAACCCTTCCATTTAAGCAGGAAGAAATTCACCAAAAGGGACATTCAATTGAATGCAGGATTTATGCAGAAGACCCTGAAAACAATTTCATACCGAGTCCGGGTTTAATAAGACATATTACCGAACCCCTTGGCCTGGGGGTTAGAACAGATGGTTATGTTTATGAAGGTTATGAAATACCTTTGTATTATGACCCGTTAATTTCCAAATTGGTAATATGGGCCCCAACCAGGGCCGAAGCTATTGAACGAACAAAAAGGGCGCTTTATGAATACAAAATTACAGGTGTAAAAACAAATATATCATTTGTAAGCAGAATTCTGGAAGCAGAACAATTTGTTAAAGGTGACTACAATACACATTTTATTGATATAAACATTGAGTCGTTATTAAAACATAGTAAGGAGAGCGATGAATATGAAGATATTGCCATGATTATTGCTTTTCTCGACTATGAAAACAAACGTAAAAGGAGACTTGATTTTGCGAAAGACAAAGGTCAGAAATCTTCAAACTGGAAAAACTTTGGACGCTTCTTTTACCATGGACATTAATAATCCGTTTTAATTGACGATAATAAAACAATACAACAGAAAAAGTAGGAACCAGATAATAAGCCCGTTTTTGTTAATACAAAATTAAGGATAAATTGAACAACCGCGCAACAAACAGAAAGTAAACAAAGGCAATATTCATTATGCCAGAGACATTTTACATTTTTATTAAATTATTTAAGGATGAAACGAGCCCCGAATGTTCGGCGCAAGTTCTCCCGTAATAACGGGACAAGCTATCCGACCTTAATCAAAAAATTATTTACTTATGAAAGTTATTGTAAAAAATGGAAGTAACCAAAAGGCAGTAAAAGTATTAAAAACCGAAGGTTCACTTTTTACTGTTGCCATTGGCGATAAAGAATATAAACTGGATATTGAAAAAGTTGAAGAAGGTGTTTATTCAGTTTTACATGGTGGAAAAAGTATTAATATGGAAATGATTGAAAGTGGTGGATATGGTAAATATAAGGTTAACACCCTTTATCAACATTTTGACATAGATGTTATTCCGGCCGGTTCTGATGTTATTAATCAAAGGAAAAAGCAGGACACTGTTCAAAGAATTACATCACCAATGCCGGGTAAAATTGTTAAAATTAAAGTTGATAAAGGTGATAAAGTAACAAATGGCACTTCTCTTGTTATATTATCAGCAATGAAAATGGAAAATGAATTTGCAAGTACAGGTAATGGCGTTGTTACAAAAATTAATGTATGTGATGGTGATGTTGTCAGGGAAGGACAATTATTAATTGAGATTAAACCAACCTAAAATATTTAATCCTAGTAAATAATACCCGAACAGTTAAATGGCCGTGGTTCAAACCCATTTTTTACCCAATGCCAGATTTCCGAATAACCGGCTTCAATCAACATCATAGCAACATCGGAAAAACCTGAAGTTAACTCATCAGGTTTATGGGCATCACTGCTTATTATTACTTTAACCCGGTTTTTATTCATCCATTTAAAATGTTCCTTCCCGGGAAACAGGATATTTGAACGTGTGTAGTATTTTGAATTTATCTCAACAATAATATCCTTTTCCTGTGCTAATTTAAGCGTATCATAAACCATTTGCTTAAACCATTGTGAATCCTCATCAAAATAGTGTTTAACTTTATTGTGCATCTTTATTTTATCCATGTGCCCCAAAATATCGGGAGTCTGAAACTGGCACATTTCCTGTTGTAAATCAAAATACCTTCTAATAGCTATTTTAATATCGCCTTTAAAAATTTCTTCAACACCTGCTTCAAATTCACTGTTATTATTATCTATGCTCCAATTAATACCTGAATTAAAAGCTTCAACATAATGAACTGATCCAATAACATAATCCAGATTGGCTTCTATTATCGGGGGTTTTAATGGGCCTGCCAATCCGGGAATATAATCTACCTCCAGCGATTTTAGCACGGTTATATTCTCCTTGTAAAGTTTTTTAAGATCTTCTATTTGTTGCAGATAATCAGGAAGTTTACTACCATTCATTGTCCAGGTAGTTTCAAACGGTACCGGTGCATGACTTGATATTCCTAAAACCATCATTTTTTTTTCAATTGCCTCCTTTACATAATCCTGCGGGCTACCTTTACCGTCACAAAAGTTACAATGCCCGTGATAATTGCTCCAATTCATATAAAAATCTTTTTTTTATTTCAAATAAAAGAAAAATTAATCACTCAAAAAAACAAATTAAACCTTTTAATAAATGTGTAATAACCAAAATAACATATACAACAGGTTTTCAGTTTCAATTACTATATGTACTTTTGCAGCCTTAAATTAACAGAATGACTTTCAAAGAAGAGATTAACCGGAGAAGAACATTTGGAATTATCAGTCACCCCGATGCAGGTAAAACAACCCTTACCGAAAAGTTGTTACTTTTTGGAGGGGCAATTCATGTTGCAGGGGCAGTAAAATCGAACAAAATCAAGAAAACTGCAACGTCTGACTTCATGGAAATTGAAAAACAGAGAGGAATATCAGTTGCCACGTCTGTTATGGGTTTTGAATATAATGGTTTTAAGGTAAATATACTTGACACTCCGGGTCACCAGGATTTTGCTGAGGATACATATAGGACACTCACGGCCGTTGATAGCGTAATTATTGTAATTGATGCTGCCAAGGGTGTGGAAACACAAACCAGAAAACTTATGGAAGTATGCCGCATGCGTAACACCCCGGTAATGGTTTTTGTAAATAAATTAGATCGGCCCGGACGTGACCCGTTTGAAATCCTCGATGAAATAGAATCTGAACTTAATATTAAGGTTCAGCCTTTAGCCTGGCCAATTGGTAACGGAAATGATTTTCAAGGCGTATATAATATTCACGAAGAGAATCTTTACATCTTTACTCCAAGTAAACAAACACTTGAAGATGGATTAGAGATTAAAGATATTAATAACCCGGTACTTGAAAAAGCAATTGGGCAAAGGGCAGCAGCGTCATTACGTGAAGAACTTGAACTGATTAACGGAATTTATTCAGATTTTGATATTGATGCATATAGAAAGGGCAAACTTGCCCCTATATTTTTTGGAAGTGCGCTAAATAATTTTGGGGTAAGGGAGCTTTTACATGCATTTCTAAAATTGGCACCATCACCACTTAATTCTGTTTCAGATAAAAGGGAAATAAGTCCGTATGAAGAAACATTTTCGGGGTTTGTTTTTAAAATTCATGCCAATATGGACCCAAACCACCGAAACAGAATTGCTTTCGTAAAAATATGTTCGGGTCATTTTGAACGTAATACAAATTATTTGCATGTTCGGCTCGGAAAGCTAATGAAATTCAGCAGTCCAACTGCATTTATGGCTGAAAAAAAATCAATTATCGATGAAGCCTTCCCTGGTGATATTGTTGGCATACCTGATTCAGGAAACTTTAAAATTGGTGACACCCTTACCCAGGGAGAACAAATACTGTTTAAAGGATTGCCAAGTTTTAGCCCAGAGTTATTCCAGTATATTGAAAATGCCGACCCATTAAAATCAAAACAATTGGCAAAAGGGATAGATCAACTAATGGACGAAGGCGTTGCTCAATTATTTATTAATCAAAACAATGGAAGAAAAATAATAGGAACAGTAGGGGCATTGCAGTTTGAAGTTATTCAATATAGGTTGTTACATGAGTATGGTGCAGCATGCAGATATGAGCCCATTAACCTTTATAAAGCCTGCTGGATAAAATCAGATAACATTAAAGAGTTAGATGATTTTAAAAAAAGAAAGAACCAATATATGGCTAAAGACAAGTATGGCCGGGATGTTTTTCTGGCAGATTCGTCTTACATGCTTCAAATGGCCCAGGATAACTTCAAGAATATTAAATTTCACTTTACATCCGAATTCTAAAGGGTTGGATATTTAAGTAAAAGTTCATTATATATAAGTATAATTTGGTTTTAGCAAATAATAAAGCTTTTATCACCGGCAAAAAATCTTTTATAATTTATCTAATTGAATTAACTTTGTGCACTAAATAAAAAGGAATGTAGCCAACAATTGCATTATTCTTAAAAGTATAATTAGTTTCAAAATAAAGTATGGGTTTAAATCAGATTCAGGAAGGATTACGCTTGACAATTGAAAAAAAGGTTGGATCAGAGGATCTGGCTAAAAGCATTGGAACATCAAAAGTAGCGGTTTTATCAACTTCTGCTTTGGTTTTATTTATGGAGAAAGCTGTTACAACATTAATTACACCATATCTTGAGTTTGGAACAGAAACAGTTAGTTCAGAAATTAATATAAAACACTTTAGGCCTGTAGGTTTAAATGAAACTATTAGATGTATTGTTCACCTGAAATTTGTAGAGGGTAACAAGTTATTTTTTGATGTTGCCATATTGGATAAGGACCATAATGAAATCGCAATTGGAGCACATGGAAGGTATATTGTCAACATTGAAGAATTTGAAAGCTTAGTTAAAGAATAATTTATCTGATGGATTTTTATAATGAATTTTGGTTTACCTGGATTATTATTCCGGCATTAATTTTTTTATCGCGTGTTTTAGATGTTACTTTAGGAACCCTCAGAATAGTATTTATATCCAAAGGATTTAAAATTCTTGCCCCCATTCTGGGTTTTTTTGAAGTTTTTATCTGGCTGCTTGCTATGACCAAGATATTTCAAAATCTAGATAACTGGTTTTATTTTATTGCGTATTCAGCAGGATTTGCAACAGGTAATTATATAGGTTTGCTTATTGAAGAAAGGCTGGCTTTGGGTTATATTAACCTGCGGATAATAACGCAAGTCCCAGGTACGGCTTTAATAAAAAAATTATCCAATGAAGGCTTTGGGGTAACATCAATTGAAGCAAATGGCTCATTAGGCAAGGTGAACATCATTTATTGTGTTATAAAAAGAAGCGATTACAACCAGGTAACCGCACTTATATATGAATACAACCCAAAGGCGTTTTTCACTATTGAAGATATACGATTTGCAAGTAAAGGAGTTTACCCGGTTCGCTCAATTTTAAAATCACATGGGAGTGTTACATGGAGAAAGGGTAAATAACGTGAGTTCGATGTAATAATTTTGTAATAAAATTTAAAGCATAGAGTT
>JBBIVA010000133.1:0-9836 GCA_037439945.1 Marinilabiliaceae bacterium | reverse complement strand
TAAATAATCGTTACTATTTGGATTCACCGCATGTGCATAACTTTTTAATGCCATATTGCGCAATCGAATCCTTTGTTTCCCTTCCCTGGTTTCATCATCAGGCAGGCTCAACCATGGAGCTATTCCGGCCATTAAACGTCCAAATGTTTCCATATAAACTACCCTTGTCCGCCTGCCATCCCAGGTTGGACTTAATTCAACCGGCATATTTTTTACCAGTTCATCGCGACTCATATTACTCAATACAGGTTCGGCAATTTTATTGGCCAAATAAACCCAATAATCACGATCATTTACAATGGCAGTACCCTTTTGTTTTTGACCAATTACAATAATGTAAAAGTTCATTATTCCAAGAATAAGTAAAATCACCTTTTTATACATGATGCAGAGTAATTATTTTTGTGTGAAACGGATCATTTCAGATGCTGCCAGTAAAAAAGCCCCTACTCCAAAATCAGATGTTGAATTGACATCAATCTTTTGCCCCGGAATTGCCCTTTCACCAATAGGCTGTACATATCCTATTTTTCCATTGGGTTGCAAAGCGGTGCCAATTAAATAATTCCAACTCTTTTCTACAGCATTAAGGTAACTCTTTTCATCAAGAATACCATTGTTTAAACCCCACAATATTCCATAAGTAAAGAAGGATGTTCCACTGGATTCAGGTCCTGGCGCCTGCCCGGGGTCAAGCATACTCCTTGTCCAATACCCCTCGGGTTGTTGCGATTTTAATATTGCGTCTGCCATACTTCTGAAAATGTATAAATACTCTTCACGGTGAGGGTCATTTTTAGGTAAATCATCAAGAACCCTGGGTAATGCAGCAAAAACCCATCCATTTCCACGTGCCCAAAAATCCTTAAACCCATTATTGGTTTTATGATTTGGAAATACATATTTAGCATCCCTGAAAAAAAGCGCACTCTCATTATCATACATTAAATCCCTTGCAAAAACATAATATTCATACAGTTTTTCCAAATATTGCTGATTACCGGTAACTTTATACAAGCGTGTCATTACCGGCATGGCCATAAATAACCCATCGGCCCACCACCAATAATCAATTTCAGGAGTTGAAATCTGATAATTAACAACCTCTATTGCCCTTTTAATTTTTAGTGAATCGGGTTCCATTAAAAACAAATCGATATAAACCTGGAAGCAGGTTTGCCAATCACCAAAAAGCACAAAATCATCGGTTTCACCGTAATGATATTTCCAGTTTTCGGGATTCTGTGATTTTGCTCCCATCCACTGATTATGGCTGGCCCATTGAACGGAATATGTTTTATAATCTTCAAATCCTGTAACTTTATAAGCCTCAATATTTCCGATGTGGTAGGCAGCCGGATGCCAAAAAGCATTACCATGTTTAGGATTATTGGCTTGCCAAAAACCGTTAACTTTTTTTATTATTCCGGTTACCTCTTCAGTGGCTATATTTTTAATTCCCTTTGGTTTTCTATACTTTGCAGATCCCCCTGTACAAGAAAATAATGCAATTATTATAGATAACCATATTACACCTCTTATTTGCCTCATAAGATTGATTTAGTAATTACAGTTAATTTCAGTATGAAAAAGTCTAACTTCATTGATCCCATTTGAATGTCAGAAATTATTATCACAAAATTGATGAACATAATTGTTACAAAAAGCCAATAATGGGTCAAAAAAGGTAGACTATTAATTCAGTCACTATTTTTTTAATTCTGATACATGATTTATTTATTGGAAATATTTTTTATCCCGCATTAGTCATTAGGAATGCAATGAACTAATGGCTTAGCCGGGTGAGCCAACGTTTGCAATATGACCTGTGGCGGCTTGCTTGGCGGCAAACCAATACGTGGTTACTAGCATAGCCAACACGGGCCGGGCTTGCAAATTTCATAAACTGCAATTTTTTATGCCCGGGTGGTGGCTAAAGGTGTTTATTTTAATTTAATTTATCAGTATTTTTCCGACAATCACAAATCGAAATTATCTCTAAAATGGTTAGTTTAATCCTATAGAAAATGGCATATTCTCCTTCATTTAAATTTCGAATATTTTCTATATCGGTTTTAATTGCCCTCAAAAGTTATTGATGTCTTTTACATTTATTGCCCAACCATTAAACAACTGCACTTTAACTAATCATTTGTTACTACCGAAATATAATAACTATAGGAATACTCTTTTGCGAGCAACAAATATTGTTTATGAGGGTATGCCCCCCAACTATTATCGCCACCAACTCCTCTTTGTTTTAAGTCAACATTCAAATAAACCCTATTACGTGGAGTTACATCACTTGGGTGTTGTTGTTTTTTAGTAAATCCGGGATCTAAATCTTCGGCCGTATTATGCGAAACCTTAACGCTTAATGGCTGTGCCCCTTCAATTTTAATTCCCAATCCATTCGGGTTGGTTAATGTTAACCATCGCACATCGGTTTTATTGCCATTTTCCTGTGGCCTTATATAGTCAAATTTCTGTTGCTCAACTGTGCTATTGTAAATACCAATAAAACTTGAGGTATTTCGATCAGCATAATTTTCCCAGGGTCCGCGTCCGTAATAGGTGAAGTTATTAAATTCATTGCCAAGCTGCATTTGCATTCCAAAACGCGGCAATTCGGGTAAATTATCATTCCCTGCTTTCCATTTGGCATCAATTTGAATTTTACCATCGGGCATAATTGTGTAAACCATCAAATAATCTGACGAAACATCTGAAAGCAAATAATTAACTTTCACAATTACGGACTGATTATTTTCAGTTATATCTATGCTCTTAACTTTCCTGTTTTTACCGGCTGCCCTCCAAACATTTAGTTTTACAGGCATCCCGCTTCCAAAATCGTTATCAACGGGGGCCCTCCAAAAATCAGGTTCGGGGCCGCTGTAAAGCAAATTAATCCCTTTATAACTATACTCTGAAATTTGCCCGCTTCTTTTAGAAATAACAATTTTTGTTTCACCAGCCAAAACTTCAACCTGGTTTTCTTTATTATTTACTTTCAATTCGCCCCCAGATGGTTTATTTTCAGCAAAATAACCATCACCGGTTAGCGCGAATTGCTCACGGGCAATTTCATGATTTGCAGGTATTAATTTATTTTCCTTTTTGGTAAATGCATATATATCAAGAAAATATTCGACACCCTTTGCCATATCTATTTTTGGTAAAGGAATTTTCACATCGGCACTGGTGCCCGGGTTTTGGGTTAATGAAAACAACTTTTCGTCAACTTTTATTCCGTTTCTTTTTAAAACCCATTTAAAGGAATATTCACTTAAATTATTATATAAAAAACGGTTATGAACAGTAATAACCCCTTTTTTAAGGTCTTTAGCTTTAAATAAAATATCCTGGTAAACTTTCTTAACTTCCAATAAACCGGGGTGTGGACTACGGTCGGGGGTAACCAATCCGTTTGCACAAAAATTTTCGTCATGCGTATATTTATACCCTCCAATATCTCCACCATATGCCCAGTATGTACGGTTTGAATTATCAACGGCATATAATCCCTGGTCAACCCAATCCCAAATAAAGCCACCCTGCATATGGTTACTTGATTCAATAATATCAAAATATTCCTGAAAATTACCCGAACTGTTGCCCATTGCATGCGAAAACTCGCACATAATAAAGGGTCGTGTAACATCGGTGCGGGAAGCATATTTCTTCAAATTATCAATTGAAGGATACATTGGACAAACTATATCGGTGTTACTGTTTTCACCTGCCTGTTCAAACTGCACCGGCCTTGTGTTATCCCTTTCTTTAATCCATTTGTACATATCATAAAATACAGGCCCATTTCCACATTCGTTCCCCATACTCCATATTATTACCGATGGGTGGTTCTTATCCCTCTCCACCATACTAATGGCCCTGTCCATGTGTGCTTCAGCCCATTCCGGCAAATAAGCAACATGTTTCGACTTATCAAACCAGCCCTGGTATTCTGCACCAAGTCCATGGCTTTCAATATTGGCCTCATCAACCAGGTATAAACCATATTCATCACACAATTTATACCATTGGGTGCTATGTGGATAATGACTTAACCTTACTGCATTTATATTATGCAGTTTCATAACCTGAATATCTTTAATCATTGTTTCCCTGTCAACCACATGGCCAGTGTAAGGGTGATGCTCGTGCAGGTTTACCCCTCTAACCATTATTGGTTTACCGTTTACCAGCAACCGGGCATTTTTTATTTCAACATTACGGAAACCAAGTTTACATGAGGTAGCCTCAATCAAATTGCCTTTTGAATCTTTTAATAACATTACCAGCGTATATAAAACCGGGGATTCATTACTCCAGGGCCTTACATTGGTAATTTTTTGTACCAGGTTCTTTTTAATTTCATTATCCTTATTAAAACTTAAAGTTTCTGATTTATTAACCACTGGTTTACCGGAAAAATCCAGAAGCTTTATTTCCAGAATATTCTTCTGATGTATATCAGAAAAACGTTTAATTTTAATTTCCAGATCAAGAATACCATTTTTGAAGGAATTATCAAGTTGCGATTTGGCAAAGAAATCCTGGATACGGACCTGATCTGTGCTGTATAAATATATTCCCCTGTCAAAACCCGATAAACGCCAAAAATCCTGATCCTCAAGGTATGAACCATCGCTCCATCTGTATGCTTCAATGGCGATATTATTCAATCCCTTTTTAATATAATTTGTAATATCAAATTCAGCCGGACTTTTTGTATCCTGGCTATATCCAACCTTTGCACCGTTAACCCATATGTACATTGCCGCTACCCCGCTTTCAAAGTGAAGGAACACTTTTCGTCCATCCCATGACTCGGGAAGGTTAAAAGTTCTTTTATAACTTCCAACCGGATTATCATTATGGTCAATGTATGGAGGATTTTTAGGAAACGGATATGTTATATTTGTATAAATGGGTGTTCCATATCCCTGCAGTTCCCAATTTCCAGGAACCCTTATAGTACCCCATTGGTTTACGTCAAAATCGTTTTTATAAAAATCAACCGGCCTGTTTGCAGGCTTATTGGCCCAGTTAAATTTCCATTCCCCATTAAGGGATAAGAAATAATCCGACTTGATGTAATTGTCGTCAATTGCAAGTTTTTCATTCTGATATGGTAAAAAAGTTGCCCTGGGTGCCTCCTTATTAATTTTAAAAACACCCGGATTTTCCCAATCGGGATTTTGGGAAGCTGAACTGGCCGTTAACCCAGTAATAATTATAAAAACTAAAATCCTTAGCATATGAGTTAGTGTTAAATGACTATTATTAATAATCAGAATTTAAATTAAAATTAATCCAAATTTTCGATTAGCCTATAAATTTAAAGCTCCATTTTTGAACAAATTATTTCAACAATTTGCTTTTATAACCCCCTTAAATGGAATACTAACTAATCAAATATCCATAATCAGAAAGGCAAAAATTCATAAATTTACCGTTACCATTAAGGCCAGTATTTCGTTTTATACCCGGATATTTACGGGTTTAACATCAGGCATTTTAAACAAAAGTATTGGGTAACACACTGGGAAAGGTAGAAAAATAATTCAAATGGGATGAATTATCGTTTAACAAATCAGGCAACCCCTATAAAACATCAATCTTTATTTTACTGTTTTTATGGCACTTATGATACATATTTATAAAATATGGTGACAAATTTAAATTTTAACCAATTAAATATAGACACGGTTAGTATATAGGCTTTAAAATAGTATTTCCTAATATTGTACCAGGGAATAAATCAAAAATCTCTAAAAAGAGATACCAAAAATTATCTAAATCTGGCTAATTTATTAAACTAATTACCCAATATAAGATGATTCAAAAATTTATTATATTAACACTGTTTGGCTTGATAAATTTAATCACTTGTCAAAACCTGGGATCCCAACAAATTTCAGTTAACCAATTACCTATTATAGATCAATTACCTTCAAATTCTGTTCAACGGGTTTTTCAGGATAATGAAGGTTTCCTTTGGTTTGGGACCCTTGATGGCCTTTGCAGATATGATGCCTACCGTATACATGTGTTCCGCTCGGATGTTAATCACCCAAATCTTCTTACAAATAATGAAATAACATGTATTCGTGAGGATAAAAACAGGAACATTTTGGTGGGTACCAGGGAAGGGATTAATATTTTAAATAAGAAAACATACAGAATTACTCATTTTGAAGAACCAACGCTGCGCCATCAGCAAATCAGGTTTATTCATGTGGCAAAAGACAGTACTATTTGGGTTGGTGGTGAAAACTCGGTGTTCCGTTTTAACCCGGATTTTTCGTTAAAACAGAATTATACCGCACAAACACAAGACGGGCCAAAAATTCCGGGTAGCGGCATTAATTCAATATTCGAAGATTACTACGGAAATATCTGGGTAATGCTCTGGCGATCTGGATTGTATAAATACCAAAAAGAAAGCGATAGTTTTATAAAATATCCAAAAATTGGAAATAGTGATAACCCTTTCAGGTTGTTCCAGGATAGCCAAAAACAATATTGGATTTGCACATGGGGCGATGGATTATATCTGTTTAACCCCAACTCAAACGAAAAAGATTTATATACAAAGCTGCCGGTATTTCAAAAAGAGAGAAAACTACCCGAAGAAACCTTTTTCTCAATTGAACAGGATGGAATTAAAGGTTATATATGGGCAATGTCCCTATCCGGAATTTATGCATTTGAGTATTCTGAGAATAAAAAAATTATTGAAGTTGATATATCAAATCTGTTTAAAAACACCAATAATATTTTTAGTGAAGTTATAAAATCGGCTGATGGTAATTTGTGGATAGGAGCCTTCAGTGAGGGCCCCCTTACTGTTAACTTTACAAAACCAACTATTATTAATTTCAATATAGAATCAATTAAGGCCAAAACAGGCATAGCTCCAAATATAACAGCTATTTACGAGGATAATGAAGGTTTGATTTGGTTACATCAAAACCGGCTTGGACTAACAGTTTTTAATCCAATAACCAATGATGTTAAACTTTTTACTGAATATCCGAATCTTGCCAAAGCACCGGGAATGAAAAATATTAGTGCCATAGGAAGCTTTGGGAATATGGAAGAAATATGGCTGGGCCTTGACCATGAACCACACATTAACATCATAAAAAAGTATAACAACGATCTAAAAGTAATACGCCAAATTGACCTTACAAAAATTCATCCCGGTGCAGGTAGTATCAGGTTGTTTTTTGAAGACACAAAAAAAAATATCTGGATTGGTACATCATCTGGTATTTTGATGAAACCGTATAACAATGAAAAAATTTCAGTAATTGGCCATAATATTGGCAATGTAACTGCCATTACTGAAGATACGAAAGGTACCATATGGATAAGCACAGAAAAATCGGGGATTTACAAAATACACCAAAACTATAATACCTCGATAAATGACCTTAAAATATTAAGTATCTGTGACGGAAAAAATGATTTAATCAGCAAAAATATTCAATCAATTGATGCCGATAAAAGTGGGAATATATGGATTGGCACCAAAGAAGGCAATATTCTTGTTTATAACAATATAACCGATACTATTGAAGAATTGACTCAAAAGTGCGGTATGATTGGCGAAGCAATACTTGACATTTTAACCGATAATAATGACCATGTATGGATATCAACAAATAAAAGGATAACCGAGTATAATCCTAAAAACGGAGCTTCAACCAACTATACAACAACTGATGGAATGGTTGTTAATTCTTTCCTTAAACACTCATTTCATAAAAACACACAATCGGGCAGGATATATTTTGGTGGTAACAGGGGTTTTTGCGGTTTTATGCCATCGGGCCGCCTAGCTCAACAACCAAAGGAATCAATGGTTTATATCACTGATATTAAAGTTCAGAATAAATCACTGTTGCAGGGTTATACAAATGAAAAATTTGATAACAACAATCTTTCGGTTGTTCTGGAACCTGATGATAAAAATATTGAAATAGATTTTTCATCGTTAAACTACACCTATCCTTCTAAAATTCACTATGCCTATAAAATGGATGGAATTGATAATGATTGGGTTTACATAAGAAACAACCGTCAGTTTGCTGTTTATAACCAATTAAAAAAGGGTGAACACATTTTTTACATTAAGGCAACCGACGAAAACCGTCAATGGAGTTCAAACATTACCAAACTAAATATTTACCGTTCGCCTGCTTTATTTGAAACCGGATGGGCATATTTATTTTATACTTTAACCTTTTTCCTGTTTTTTTATTTGTTGACCAGAATTGCCATGAACAGGATAAAACTTCGAAATGAACTTAAAATTTCTCAAATTGAAAAAGAGAAATCGGAAGAGATTACTCAAACCAAACTAAAATACTTTACAAATATTTCGCACGATTTATTAACACCACTTACTATAATATCGTGTTTAATAGATGATATTGAGATAACATCAAATAAAAAAATACCTCAATATGAAACTATGCGCTCAAATGTTAACCGCTTAAAAAGGCTACTCCAGCAAATTCTTGATTTCAGAAGACTGGAAAACGGTAAAATGAAACTTGTTATATCAAATGATAATTTAGTTGAATTTATTAAGGGTATTTGCAACACACACTTCCTGCCCTTAATCTCAAAAAAGAATATTGAATTTAATTTTATATCTGATAAAAATTATATTGAATCATATTTTGATGCTGATAAAATTGATAAGGTATTTTATAACCTTATGTCAAATGCAATAAAATATACACCTGATAATGGAATTATTACAGTTGAAATTGGATACTTTAAAAGGGATTTCCACAATTATGCCTCAATTAAAATAAAGGATAGTGGAATTGGTATTGCCAGTGGGGAGATTTCAAACATTTTTACCAGTTTTTATTTTAATAAATCAAGAGGCACAAGTGATACAAATGGAATTGGCCTTTCGTTATCAAAAGAGTTGATTGAATTGCACTACGGTAAGATTTCTGTTGAAAGCGAACAAGGAAAAGGTACTGAAATAAAATTTGAAATTCCTGTTGATAAAGGTTGCTACTCTGATTCGGAACTTGCTAAAATATCGCAAATAATTATGCCTGTCGATAATATTAATGCAGGTATTAATAATAACTGCCCCAAGGCAATAATAAATGGTCCCCAAATTGACCAACCTATCTGCCAAAACAATATTAAAATTTTACTTGTTGAGGATAATGAGGAACTCCTTAACCTCGTAAAAAGCATACTACAGGCAAGATACTATGTGTACACCGCAACCAATGGCATTGATGCAATTAATATCGTAAATAAAAATGATATTGATATTATTGTTAGTGATGTAATGATGCCTGGCATGAATGGTATTGAATTGTGTAAAACAATTAAAAGCGATATAGAAACAAGCCATATTTCAATAATTTTACTTACAGCCAAAAACAGTATTAACGACAGGGTTGAATGTTATAATGCCGGGGCCGATGCATATATTTCCAAACCATTTGAACTCAAAGTACTGGAAGCCAGGATAAATAATTTTATATCCGGAAAACAAAACCGGCAGAAAGAATTTAAGTCAAATGTGGAAATTAATATTTCGTCACTTGAATACCCATCAATTGATGAACAGTTTCTTGAAAAAGCAATAAAAATAATTGAAAGCCACCTGGCTGAAAATGATTTTGATATTAATAATTTCGCTGATCATTTAAACTTATCCAAATCATCACTTTACAGAAAAATAAAAACAATGACAGGTTTGTCGCCTATTGAGTTCATACGGAACATAAAACTAAAACATGCTTGTTTAATGTTAAAAGACAAGTCCATTTCCATTTCAGAGG
>JBBIVA010000132.1:0-9877 GCA_037439945.1 Marinilabiliaceae bacterium | reverse complement strand
GCTTGTCCTGCATGAAGCTGAAGCGTATCAAAATGAAAATTATTTGCCATAATATATTTTTTTGTAAAATCTTAGATTATACTAATTAGAAGAAGCTAATTGGGTTAAACTCAATTTAAGAGGGGTTGAATTTGCAAGATTATCGTTTACCGGACATCTGTTTTCAATAATTTGCAGCCATTTTTTTAAGGTTTCTTCGTCTGAATCTGTTTCAACAACGAGTTGAACTTTAATACTTTTGAACCCGGCCCTTTCATTGAACGAAAGCCCTAAGAAACGTGCAGGATCTATCTCTCCCGTTAACTCAAGGTTAAGTTTGTTTATGGTTATCCCCAACTCTTTTGCAACTATATGTGCAACAACGTTTAAACATCCGGCATAGGCGGCCAGTAAATATTCAACAGGATTGGGGCCTTCATCATTCCCGCCAAGCTGAGAAGGCTCATCTACAATAATTGAAAAACTTCGTGCCGTAACATTTAATCTGGTGGCATTTTGGTTTTCGCCTTTCACTGAAAATGTTAGAATTGACATAATATTAGGTATTAGATTAAAAAATATTCAATTTGCCATGCCAAATCAATTAGTTAATGGGGGCTATAAATAATAGTTGATTCATAATTACAAATATGGATGGTAATTAAATATTCTGAAATCCCGTAGATGAGGCATTTCATATACCATAAATAGGGGAGAATGGAGGCGGGGTTAGGTCTAAGTTATTAGCTAAAACCTAAAACCTAAATGTAATATTCAATATTATCAATCCATCCGGCTTTAATGGCATAAATAATAAGTTCAGAGCTGCTGTTGATTTTAAGTTTGCGGAAAATATTTTTTCGATGGGACATTACTGTATAAAAACTAATATTTTTACGTAATGCTATTTCTTTGGTAGTCAATCCGTCTGTTATAAACCTTACAATATCCATTTCAGAGTTTGTAAGGGGGCTGTTTTCCTCGGTTTTTACTTTTTGGTTACCATCTTCAATTAATAGTTCAAAAATATCTTCGGAATAATATTTACGTTTCAGGTGTGTTGCCTCAACTGCCATTAACAGCTCTTCCTGGTCGGTTGATTTATATGCAACGTTTTTTATGCCAATTTTATGCAAAGCATTTATATCATTTTTATCAAGGTTGTTAGTCAACACCAGCACTGAAACTAACTTATTACTGTTTAATACTTGTGCCAACCCATCAAGGCCGTTATAATCAATTGTTGCAAAATCGGTTATAAGAACAGTTGCTTCATTTTTAAGAAGAGTATTAAGTTCACTTAAACTGGTTGCAACTCCAATTACATTATATAAACCGGTTTCATTCAATATTATTTGCAACGAACGGGTTATTAAAAAATGAGAGTCGGCAATAATTACTTTTATTTTATCAATGTTGTGTGCCATATACTACCTTAAACTTAACACAATAAATAAAGGAAAATATTCATTTGGGACTATTTTATAATATCTATTAATTAAAAATTACCAAAACGTACATTCTCACACCATAATAATTGGAACCAGGTTTTTTAGGAAGTTCAGAATCATAATCGGGATTTTCTTTTTGTGCAAATAACTGAATAGCTGTAAATAAAAATAATAAAAGCAATATAACAGATTTCATACCGAATAAATTTTTAATATAAGGCTGGTAGTTTACAACAAATAACCATTATTAAATTTTAAAAATAGCATTTATTCTCTTTTAAATTAATTGACGTAACCCTTTTGTTTACTGATTTTCAAAAATCCAAATGTTTACATTTATAAAACGAAATGTTAAACATTTGGTGTTATAACAAAAAGAACAAAACGAATAAAACAACAAACCAAATCAGTCCATAAAGCTGCTTTTTTGTTTACTTGGTTGTAGTAACATAAATAGGTACTGTAACTGAACCCGAAGAGCTTTGCTGTTTAAACAGCATTATATCGGTGTAGGTTGAGGTATAGTTTACCGTGACCTTCATATCTTTAATGGTGGCACCCCGGAAGGGATTAACCTCCGATAAATTCTTTTCGAGCCAGTCGCACAATTCAATGATTGACGATTTATTTTATGTAAAGTAAAAGTAAGATTTGACTTTTAATACAATAAGTACATCCAAATAGTCTGACAAGCGCCAGTAGTTTTTATAAACGCTGGTCTGGGTTGATAAATAGGGCGGGTCAACAAAGAAAACAACATCAGGCTCTTTTCTAAAAGCCTCAAATAAGTCTTTGTAATCGTATTTCACAACCCCGAGGCCATCGAGATAACCTGTGGCATCATAATCGGCTTTGCGCACGCAATTATACATGGTTTGTTTTGCCAACTCGTTTAAACTGGTAGCCGATAGTTCATTGAGAAAAGCAGCGACGATGAAAGGGTTATATAATCAACAAAACCATGGCACTGCTGGTCGGTTAGATAAGAAAGAATTTTTATTCTTACGCTCTTCGGGATGTGCTTAGCTGCAGGAAGACCTTAAGTTACACTTCTTAAATAAGCAAGGATGTTATTGGTATGCGAAACGTTCATTAGCCGCAAATGGTAATTATCATAATCGTTATAAACAACCATGGTGTTTGGATGCCATCTTTTAGCACAATGTGACAGCAAACCACTGCCACCAAACAAATCAACAAAAACCCTGGCTTCTTTAAATTTGGTTGAGAGCTACTTTGAAATCTTTTAAAAACCTCCTCTTTTGCCCCATTTTCATCTGGTTATATTTTTGTTTTTAATTTACCAGATTGCTTGCCCCGATTTATCGGGGGACCTCGCCAAAAATTCCCGATAAACCGGGGCAAGCTATGCTTCTGTGTGTCGAAGCGTTCTAAATGGCTCGTTTTATGTAATTATAATATTTTTCACACAAATTATTTTCCCTGTTAAACAATATATTTCTTAATCATTTGCAATAATTCATCTCCATTTATTGGTTTTGTTATGTAGTCGTTACATCCTGCTTCAAGTGCCTTTTCTTTATCGCCTGCCAAAGCAAATGCGGTTTGGGCAATAATTGGGATTTTAGTATTGAATTCTCTTATTGACCGGGTGGCATCAAGGCCACTTATTCCCGGCATTTTAAGATCCATAAGTATTAATGAAATTTGGGGATTTTCCTTGATTTCCTTAATAGTATCATTACCATTATTAGTATGAATAATGATAATATCTTCACCTGAAAGAATAGTTTTTAAATAAAGAAAGCTTATTTTATCATCTTCAGCAATGAGCAGAGTAATATTTTTGGTCACTTTTTCTTTTTTAGTATTACTCGTTGTTGCAATATAATTATCTGTGAATTTAGAATAAGGTATGGCGAAATAAAAAGTACTCCCTTTGCCTACTTCTGATTCTATCCAGATTTTGCCGTTCAACATTTCAATATAGGCCTTGGTTATTGAAAGCCCGAGACCTGATCCCTCATGAGGACGTGAAAGGCTGAGGTCGGCCTGCACGAAGCGGTCAAAAACAGCATCAATTCTATCGGCCGGAATTCCATGACCCGTATCAGATACAAAAAATACCAAATTGTCATTGTCAATGTAATTCCCAAAACTTATAGACCCCTTGTCGGTGAATTTTATGGAGTTGTTTATCAGGTTGGTAAGAGCGCTTTCCAACTTATGCTTATCGGTAATAATTAAGTCGTTTTCTTCGTTTATTTCTTGGCTAATTTTAAGTGTGAGATTCTTTTCTTCAGCTTTTGGTTTAAAAAAGTCGAGGTGAAATTTCATAATCTCCCTTACTTTTACATCAGTATAATTTACTATTGCCTGATCAGATTCTATTTTGGAGATTTCAATAATATCATTAATAGTTTTAAGGAGCCGGTGACCACTTTGGTTTACTAATTCAATATATTTATTTTTTTTATCATCTTTTATTTCAGTATTTTTAAGAAGATCAAGAAACCCAATGATTCCGTTCATAGGTGTTCGGATTTCATGGCTTATGTTTGCCAAAAAAACAGATTTAAGCCGGTCACTTTCTTCGGCTTTTGTTTTAGCAATAACCAGTGATTCTATTAATTGTTTCTTTTCTGTAATGTCCTCTTTTATGGCTATAAAATGTGATATATGGCCATTTGAATTAAACAAGGGGGTTATTATTACATTTTCCCAATAAATTTCTCCCTTTTTATTCCTGTTTTGCATTTCTCCCTGCCAGTCGGTACCAGCTAAAATTGTGTTCCAAAGTTCTTTATAAAATGATTTGTTGTGAGTTCCTGATTTTAGAATATTAGGGTTTTTACCAACCAGTTCTTTTGATGAGTAGCCTGTTAGCCTGGTACATGATTTATTAACATATTGAATTATGCCGTCCTTATTAGTTATGATGATTGCAGCCGAATTTTGTTCAACGGCACGCCCAAGTAATCTTACCTGCCTTTCGGCCATCTTTTTTTCGGTAATATCATACACATTTGAATGAAGATATTTTTTACCTTCAATTGCAATTACACTTGAAAAAACATCAACATCACAAACCGAACCATCAGCCTTTTTATGTTTAAATTCAAAGTTCAGCTGCTTGTTTATAAGTACCTTTTGTATTTCGTGATGCGTTTTCTCGTCCAATAAGTTAACATTTTGGATTCTCATTTTTAAAAACTGATCACGGGTCCAGCCATAAAACTTTTCAGCAGCCTTGTTAACGTCAATAAAATAACCTGTTTCAGGATCAATTAGAAACATTATTGAAGCGTTATCCCTGAAAATGTTCCTAAATCTTTCTTCGCTGTCCTCAAGGGCTATACGTGCAAGCCTTCTTTCTGTAATATCAAGAATAGAAAATTGCATCAAATCTTTTCCATTTACTTTAAAACTAAGTAAATGAAACTCCCCATCCCAAATTTTCCCATTGGCCCTTTTATTTCTCCACTCAAAAACCACTGACCCCTTTTCTTTTGCCAGGTTTATAAAGTAAAGTGCTTTTTCAGCTGAAGGGGTCCCATCATATTGCACAGGGTCCCATCCGTCCAAAGGACTTTTACCCAAAAGGTCTTCTTTTCGTTTATTTCCTGATATTGCAACCGCAGCCTCATTACAGTCAATATATTTATACGTATTACCATCCATTATAACAATTGGTATGCGAGAACTTTCAAATACCTGTTTTCTGAATTCTTCACTGGCCCTTAAATCATTTTCTGCTTTTTCCCGGTCTGCCAATTCTATCTCAAGTTTTTGGGTACGCTCTTTTATTAAGGTTTCAAGGCTTTCTTTTTCAAGTTTTTGCTGTCTGTTTGCGGCTTTTATTTTGGCCATTGCCCGCAAATGTGAAACCAATTCTATTTCATCAAATGGCTTCGTTAAAAAACCTTCGGCTCCTACTTCAAGGGCTTTTATGCGGCTGTCCCTGTCTTTTTTTTGGGCAGTTAAAAATATTACCGGGATCGAACTTGTTTTTTCATTGTTTTTTAAAATTTTACATACATCAAAACCATCTAACCCCGGCATGGTAATATCAAGCAAAACAACATCAGGGTCTTCATTTAATGCAATTTCAATTCCTTTACGGCCATCCTGGGCAGTGAAAATAACGGCTTCGGTTAATTGGTCAGATAGTACCGCTTTTAAGGTTAACAGATTATCACTGTTATCATCAATTGCTAAAAGTTTAATAATATTGTATGACATTGGACAACCTAATTATCAGTTTTGTGGAAATAGTCCAAAATTTGAAAAAGTTCACTCATTTCAACTGGTTTTGAGATATATGCATCGAAACCAAAGTTAAGGATTTTCTCACGGTCTCCTTTCATTGCACTTGCTGTTACTGCAATAACCGGGGTATTTTTTAGGTTCTCATCATTACGTAATTCAGTTAGTGTTTCAAAACCATCCATACCTGGTAAGGCCAGGTCCATTAATATTACATGGGGCTTATTTTTGCGGGCTTTATCAATTCCCGACAAGCCATCGGTTGCACTAATAATGGTGGATGTTTCCTTTAATAAGGCTGTCAATGTTTTCATATTGTCAGGGTTGTCCTCTATTATCAATACCTTAAGTTTGCCTTTGTAAGGATTAATAACCCTTTTGTGTTCCCTACAAATTTCAATTTTGTGACCTGCTTTAAGCATCATATCAACTGCCGATAGCAATTGAACCCTGTTTATATCGCCCTTTTGAATTAGCTGGTGTATATTATTTCCTTTTAGTGAGCTTAATTCCTGTTTAGTCAAGTGTTTCGCAGTAAGAATAAGTACTGGCAGCCCTTGTCCTGATTTTACAGACCGTATTCTTTGCAATACTTCGAAGCCGTCCATTTCAGGCATCATTAAGTCAAGAATAATTGCATCGGGTGTTTGACTTGTAATTTGTGCCAATGCTTCAAACCCATTACGTGCATGTTGTACTTTGTAACCATGCGTTGTAAGGAAATCGGTCATTTGTATAAGTGCCGGTTCACTATCATCAACTAACAGTATATTTTTTTCTTTATTTTGAAATTCAATATTTTGTTTTAATTCAACTGATATTGGTAGGTTACGGGTTAAAACTTCCTCCATTTTTTCATATTCGTCAAGCTTAACCGGTATTATTAAAGTAAACGTAGAGCCTACTCCTGGACTACTTTCAACCTTTATTGACCCTCCTAATAGTTCGGCGTATTTTTTTGCAATGGCTAACCCTAAACCTGTCCCTCCATATTTTCTTGATGCGCTTCCGTCTACCTGTCTGAACTCATCAAAAATATGTTGGATCTGGTCAGCGGCTATACCAATTCCGGTATCTTTAACTATTAAATGCAACTTGTCACCCGCTAACTTTGATAAAACCTGGACTGACCCCGAATCGGTAAACTTAACTGCATTGGCAATTATGTTTTGCATAATGTGCATGCATTTGTCAGGATCACTTTGTATTTCGGGCAAATTATTATCAACCAGGTTAACAAGGTCTATTTTTTTTTCCTGTGCCTGGGTATATAAATTAGTTATAATATCGCTAATAAGTAAAAGCGGATTAAAGTTGGTTATATTAATTTCCTCGCGCCCTGATTCAATCCGGGAAAGGTCGAGTATATCGTTTATTAACGACAAAAGGTGCTTACCGTTGCGTTCAATTACTTCAAAGTAGCTGTATTCTTCATCTGAAATTTTTCCTTTTAACCGGCGATCAAGGACTCCCGATAGCGCAATAACTGAATTAAGCGGAGTTCTTAACTCATGGCTCATATTTGATAAAAACGTGCTTTTTAATCGGCTGGCATCATCAAGTTGCCTTTTTTGCATTTCAAGCTCTGCATTCAATTCCCTTAATTCAATGGTTTGGGCAGAAAGTTCTACCTTTTGGGCTTCAAGTTCCTGGTTTTGCTCATTAAGAACCTCTGCCAGATCTTTTATTTTACGGTATGCCAAAACTCCGTTTGTCCGAGCCGCCAATGTATCTGTAATAGTATCAATAAGTTGTATTGATTGTTTGCTGTAACAATGTAAGCTTGCTAAAGAAATAACACCTATATTTTTTCCTGCAACCATTAACGGTATGGTAATAATTTCACGGGGTTTTATATCACCGCAAACCGAAGTAAATACAAACAGCGAATCAGCATGTATATCCGTAATATGTTGAATAGTCCCCATTGTAATGGCCAAACCTAATTCACCATCAGATTTGTTGGCTGGAAAACTTGTAATATGGTTTTGCGAAAGTCCGATTGACTCAAAATGTTCGTAACGGCTGTTTTCTTTATTTAACAGGTAAATTGCTCCTATTTGGGATGATGTGTGCTCAATTAATGCTTTGAGGACCTCTATACAAAAATTGCGGGCTTCTGATTCGCGTAACATTATACCTGCTATTTTGGATGCCTTCTCATTAATATTATTTTGGGTTTCAAGCGTGGATGCCATTTCATTGAAAGCCATTGCCAATTGTCCAAACTCATTAGTCGAATCAATTTCACAAATTACCCCCTTTTCTCCCTGCCTGAATATATTTACAGCTCGGGTAAGTTTTTTTAATGGTTTGCGTATGGATGTTAATAATTGCCAAAGTACAATTACCGATAAGAAAATAATTGCTAAAACAATAAAAAATAACTTAATATTAAGATTTTTATTCTTTTTATTTGAATCGGTGTAAATTTCCTCGGCTTTTGTAAAAGCTTTTATATCAATAGTGTGGATCCACTTTTGCAACTCATTTTGTTTTTTAATTACATCTCCATTTAACTCTATTTTTTCAATAACATCTTTTTTATTTATCTTACCATTAGAAACAAAATCAATTGTTTGAATTAATGATGTTTTCCATTGAACATATGATTTACGGGTTTTCTCAATTTCATCACTAATACCTGAATAAAACTGGCCTAACCTGTTAAGTTCCTTTTCAATATTTGAAAAATTAAGTTCAATATTGCTTCTGGATTCTGTTTCTTTTTGCCCGTTTTTTGCAATTAAAAAATTCCTGAATTCTATGCTTGCCGACAAAACATTTGCCTCTAAAGCCCCAATTGATCTTCTTATCTGTAGCGGTTGGTTATACAACAATTCAGTTTGTTCCCAGAGTTTATCAGATTGTTTCCAGGACAATACACCAAGAAAAATTACAAAAATAATAAGTATTGTAAACCCTATTAATAATATTGCCTTTGTGCTTAAATCATTTATTACCTTCATTGCGCAATCTCCTGTTTTGAAAAATTTTACGGTAAATATTAATACCGTTATTTGTAACTAAAAAAAACTTTTTCTTGTTAACCGGAAGAGTTTCTGCTTCCCCTAAAACAAGATAACCATTAACAACCAATGAACCTATAATTTTGTTATAAATAATTTCCTGCTGTTTTTCCTTAAAATAAATTAATACGTTACGGCATAAAACAATATCGAAATCACCAAACATACTCTCAGGTGGGGCGTATGTGTGTTTATTCAATAAATCAAACTTTGAAAACAGCACTTTTTCTTTTATTTGCGGGCTAAGAGTGAAGTTATTGCCCGAAATAATAAAGAAATCGGTAATGTGCTGGTATTTAATGTTTTTAATTGCTGATGATTGATATACACCTTCCCTGGCTTTTTGTAATGCTTTTTCGTCAATGTCAGTGGCAATTATACTAATATTAAAATTTGGATATTCTTTTTTTATTATATTATGAAGTAAAATCGCAATTGAATAAGGCTCTTCACCAGTAGCACACCCTGCCGACCAAACCCTTAAGGTTTTTTCATTTGAATCAAGTTTCATTTTAATAAGTTCAGGGAGAATTATTTCAGCCAAATATTCGAAAACTAATGGATTCCTAAAAAATTCGCTTACCTTAATTGTCATCCATTCAGTAAGTTTATCCAACTCATCAGGATTTTTCTCCAAAAATGTAAGATATTCATTTACACCAGTAAGATTAAGAAATAGAATCCGGTCGTTTATCCTTCGTTCAGTAAATGCGTTTAGGTTACCCGAAAAATCAATTCCCCGGTTTTTTTCTATGTAAGATAAGATTATTTCAGTCTCTTGTTTCATAACATGGTAAACCAGATAAAATCAGGTACTCTAAACTTTTTTCTTTCAATAAATATAATACGGTTGTTTTTGATTTTATTTATTTTTTTTTTAAAACAATAAACCCTGTTAAATTTTACTTTAATAATTTAGCCGGGTACTTGTTTTTGAATTTACAAAAAGAATATTCCCCAAATCCTTATACTCATCAAAAATCTTTTTATCATTGAGCTTTACCCCTTTACGGCATATTACAAACATTGCTAAGTTGGCTTTTTCCCATTCCGCATGCCCATGAAAAATGAAACTTACATTAGTTATCAGGTTGGTGTTTTCTTCGTCAAAGGTTTTAATCCAAATATTTACCCAGTATTTAACCCAAATTTGTCTTTAGCCATTTTTTCTAATGACCGTCATTAGAAATT
>JBBIVA010000131.1:0-9881 GCA_037439945.1 Marinilabiliaceae bacterium | reverse complement strand
TGGGCTAAAATTCCTCACACGGGCCCAATTAAACATTATTTTAAAAATAATTTACGGATGAAACGAGTATGTTAAAAAAAACACCAACACCACAATAATAAAATTAAAAACAAGCGAGTTCAGTCATACCGTCAAAAATCAATTTTATTATGATGAAAAGTATAATTACATATTTTGAAGAAAAGGTAAATCAATATTCATCCAATCCATTAATTTGGGAGAAAGTTGATGGATTATATAAATCAGCATCATACAGCGATGTTCTTGAATTGGTAAAAATTTACAGCGCAGGGCTTATAAAACTTGGAATAAATAAAGATGACCGAATTTCATTGTTATCGGAAGGAAGGAAAGACTGGTTGGTTGCTGAATTATCCATTTTGTATTCCGGTGGAATAAATGTACCACTGTCAACAAAGCTTGAACCTGATAATGACCTTGTTTTCAGAATACATCATTCTGAAAGCAGATTTATAATTACATCCAAATATCAGCTGCCAAAAATCCATAAGGTTATAGACCAATTACCTTTGGTAGAAAAAATTATAGTTCTTGATCCAATATCAGAAAGCAGAGATAATGAGATTCACTGGAAGGATATTTTCAACAAAGGTGTAAAAGCAATAGAGGAAAACCCATTATTATCAGAAGAAAGAAAAAAAAGTGTTAAACCCGGGGATGTAGCAAACATATCATATACTTCAGGAACAACTGCTGATCCGAAAGGAATAATGTTATCTCATAATAATTATACTTCCAATGTAAAACAAGCATTCAGTTTTATTGATATACCATCGTATTACCGCACTTTAGTGGTTTTACCATGGGATCATGCTTTTGCCCACACAGCAGCATTATATGCTTTTATGTATAACGGAGCGTCAATTGCTGCAGTCCAAACCGGGAGTAACCCAACCGAAACTTTAAAGAATTTTACCAATAACATGCTCGAAATACAGCCTCATGTATTAATGAGCGTACCGGCACTGGCCAAAAATTTTAAAAAAGGAATTGAAAAAGGGGTTCAAAGCAAAGGTAAAATAGCATCATTACTGCTTAAAATTGCCCTGGCACATGCTTATTGGTATAATGGAACAGGTAATAATAAAGGCAAAGGGTTAAAAAAAATTACCAGGCCAATTGGAATCCTTTTCGATAAAATTTTGTTTAAAACCATAAGGCAGAAGTTTGGTGGCAATTTACAGTTCTTTATTGGTGGCGGCGCATTATTGGATATTGAGTTGCAAAAATTCTTTTATGCCCTGGGGATTCCGATGTACCAGGGCTATGGATTGAGTGAAGCCTCTCCCATTATATCTGCAAATACTCCAAAATTCCATAAAATGGGATCGTCTGGCAAAATAGTTCAAAATCTTGAACTTAAAATTTGTGATGAAAATGGTAACAGGGTTTCCAGGGGAGAATCCGGTGAAATTGTGGTTCGCGGAGAAAATGTGATGTTGGGTTATTGGAAAAACGAAACATCAACAAGAGAAACAATTAAAGAAGGCTGGTTATTTACCGGCGATCTGGGATATGTAGATAATGAAAACTATTTATATGTACTTGGCCGATTTAAAAGTTTGTTGATAAGCCACGACGGTGAAAAATATAGTCCTGAAGGTATTGAAGAAGCTGTTATAGATCATTGTCCGCTTATTGACCAGTTTCTTTTATATAATAATCAAAACCCTTACACAGTAGGAATGGTGGTACCAAACAGGGACAAACTTAAACAAATAGTTGTTAATTCAAAGGATAAAAGTAATTTGCAAACCCCGGCACTTGATGCAATTAGAAATGAATTAAATCAATTTAAAAAAGGAGGAAAACTGGAATCAATGTTTCCACAGAGATGGCTTGCATCAGCAATTTTAATTTTACCGGAACCCTTAACGGAAGCAAACAAAATGCTTAACAGTACAATGAAAGTTGTACGTAAAAATGTTGAAAAAAAATACCAGGCTGACATCGACTTTCTGTATACCATTGAAGGAAAAGAAATTGAGAATGTTATAAACAGGCAAAACATAAGCAATTATTTGTAACAGATTTAAAATAAAACATCAATATTCAAAAGGAAATATAAATTTTGTTAAAAATTTTACAACCATTTACTAATTAATTACGTAAGCGGTTTGTCAATCATCAAATAAAGTTTTTTTTTCATGTGAAACACCCATGTTGGGTAATCACAAATTGCCCCTGCTTTTCGGGAAATACCAATGACAAAATTTACCCCAGGGGGGCCTCCGCGAAGTCGGGGCAGGTAATGTGGCCTTTTAAAATAAATTTTGTTCTGATGGAATTACCTGAAATAAATTTTCAATTAATGAATATTAAGGTTTTTGTTAAGATATACATGGAATAATTAATTAAGATTGTCATGAAAAGTTGGTCATCTATAAAAAATATATAACAAAAGGTGTTAAATTACATTTTTAAAAGATTTAACAATTTTCATTTTTTTAAAGTTTTCACCAAATTTACATCGCATTTCCATACATACAATTAATTAAGATATCTGATAGATGCGTAAAAATATAAAAACGTGGCTACTAACACTTTTGGTTTTGTTAATTAGTTCCCCAGGATACGCCCAGTTGCGAAGTGGTTATAGAAGAAACCCTTTCAGGATAATGGACGGTTTAAGTATTACCCCCAAAGTTGGGTTAAATATGTTTTTTGGCGATCTTGTTGACAAATCAAGATCAAGCTATTCGGTTGGAGTTACAATCGACAGGGAAATGTCAAAGTTTTTTTCGGCCAGGGGAAGTCTAATGGGAGGTACCATGAAAGGAACCCAGTTATTCGGTGATACTAACATTCCTTATGCCAATTTTGAAAATTTTTATATTGAAGGTACAATTGGCGGAACTTACAAGCCACTAAACCAACTAATTGGATATTACAAGGAGCGTACACTGCAACCATACCTATTGTTACAATTAGGATTAGTTTATTATAATGCTACCGAATATTGGGGCGAGGCAAGTTTAAATACCCCAGGTAGCGTTTGGCGCGAAGCTTCCGAAGTAGCTCCAATATTTGGATTAGGTACAGGTACTTCAATTTGGATAACACCAAATATTAGCGCCAACCTGGAAATAGATGGAAATTTGGTTTTTTCTGATAAAATGGATGGGCATGACGTATGGTATGGAAATACAGGAAAAGTATATACAACCGACCCATATGATTTTTACTATACTTTCACTGTTGGTGTAAGCTATCTGTTTAATGATAGTAAATGGCGAAACGACCCTCAGTTTAACAGAAAAACATACCAGAAAACACGAAAATTCTTCCAGTCTAAAACTACCAGGCGTAAGCCCAGCAGCCATTTACGAAGAAGAAGGTAACTTAAATTAAAGGGTTGTCAAATTTTTGGCAACCCCCCTTTTTTATTTGAATATTATTGTATTTTTTGTAGTACAATCAGAAACACATTTACTTTACTTAAAAATCAGGCAAATAATAATTGGCTCAAAAAATTAAAGAGATCCCACGTCAATGCATATTTCTTTTCTCATTCAATAAATTTTGTAACCTGTACATTTCATCACGGTATTGGGCAGCTGAAATAAAATCGAGTTCTTTGGATGCGTTTTGCATAGCTTTTTTAGTTTTTTCAATTGCCTTTTCAAGGGCAGGTGGAGACATATATGCCACTATCGGATCTGCTGCAATATCAGCATCACCGGGTTCATAGTATACTTTTTCCAAAATATTATCAGATGTATTTCCCTGAATAGTACTACCCTTTTTTCTTATTACCTGCCGAGGTACTATGTTATTTGCGGCATTATAGGCCAGCTGCCTTTCCCTTCTATAGTTTGTTGAATCAATAGTTTCTTTCATAGAGCGGGTTACAGAATCGGCATACATTATTACTTTACCGTTTATGTTACGGGCAGCCCTGCCTGATGTTTGTGTCAGCGAACGTGCCGACCTCAGAAAGCCTTCTTTATCAGCATCTAAAATTGCTACCAATGAAACTTCCGGCAAATCCAACCCTTCCCTTAACAGGTTAACTCCCACCAAAACATCAAAAGAACCTTCTCTAAGCCCATCCATTATTTTAACCCTTTCAAGGGTTTCAACATCAGAATGTATATATTCGCACCTGATACCCATTTTAATTAAGTATTTCGAGAGTTCCTCAGCCATACGTTTAGTTAGTGTTGTTACAAGGACCCTCTCCTTTTCTGATATTCTTTGTTGTATTTCTTCAATAAGGTTATCGATCTGGTTTAAACTGGGCCTTACCTCAATCACCGGATCAGGCAACCCTGTAGGACGAATTACCTGCTCAACAATTACGCCTTCGCTTTTTTCAATTTCATAATCGGCAGGGGTGGCACTTACATATAAAATATTATTTGCAATACTTTCAAATTCATCAAACTTTAATGGCCTGTTATCAAAAGCAGCCGGCAATCTGAACCCGTACTCAACTAAATTTTGTTTGCGGCTGAAATCCCCTCCATACATAGCCCTTATTTGCGGAATTGTAACATGGCTTTCATCCACAACAACAATAAAATCTTTTGGGAAATAATCCAAAAGGCAAAAGGGCCTTGTACCGGGGGGCCTGCCATCAAAATAGCGGCTGTAATTTTCAATACCCGGGCAATGACCAAGTTCTTTTATCATCTCCATATCATATGAAACCCTTTCTTCTAAACGTTTTGCTTCAAGCTTTTTACCCTTTTCGATTAAAAAACCCTTTTGTATTACCAAATCATCCTGTATATTATTTATAGCCTGATTAATTCTTTCCCTGGTTGTAACAAAAATATTGGCCGGAAAAATTACAATCTGGTCATGGGTGCCTATTTTGATATTATTTACCGGATCAAAAGTTTCTAACTCATCAATTTCATCACCAAAAAAAATTACACGAACTGCATGATCGGCATAAGCAAGGTTTATATCAATTGTATCACCTCTAACCCTGAAATGTCCCCGTTCAAATTCAATTTCATTGCGTGAGTAAAGGCTGTCAACAAGTTTCCTTAAAAATGCATTACGCGACAGGTTAATACCCTTTACCAATGAAATAACATTTGAATGAAAATCTTCAGGGTTGCCAATTCCATATAAACACGAAACAGATGAAACAACAATTACATCTCTCCTTCCCGACAGTAGCGCCGAAGTGGCACTAAGTCTTAATTTCTCTATTTCATCGTTTATTGAAAGGTCCTTTTCAATGTAAGTATCTGTTACGGGTAAATACGCCTCTGGTTGGTAATAATCATAATATGATACAAAATATTCAACAGCATTATCAGGAAAGAAATTTCGAAACTCACCATAAAGCTGTGCGGCTAATGTCTTATTATGACTAAGTACCAAAACCGGTCTGTTAATTTGCTCTATTACATTGGCTACCGTAAATGTTTTACCTGAGCCGGTTACGCCCATCAGGGTTTGGTATGGAACTCCACTATTAAATCCGTCAACCAATTTGGAAATGGCTTCAGGTTGATCTCCGGTAGGTAAAAAATCAGATATGAGTTTAAAATCCATCCTTTATTTTATGTAATACCCTTCAAACACAAACTTTGTTGGTCCTTCAAGCCAAACGTTTTGGTAAAGCCCCTTTTTAATATTATCAAATTGTACTTTTAACATTCCACCGGGTACTTCAATATCATAACTACTGCACGATTGAGAAATAAGGTTAGCCACAATTGCTGAGGCCACTGAACCTGTACCACATGACCAAGTTTCATCCTCAACCCCCCTTTCAAAAGTACGTACAGCAATATTACCCTTTTTTTTAATGGTAAGAAAGTTAACGTTTGTTCCACCAAACACCTTAAATCTTAAATCATTTCGTATTTTGCGGCCTTCATTTAATACATCAATATTTTTAACATCTTCTGCCAATATAACAACATGAGGTGATCCGGTATTCAGAAAAAACCATCCATTAATAACTTCAACACCATCAACATCAATCATTTTTAAACTGACATAATCGTTGCCAACATTTGCATAATGAATACCATCAACTGCATTAAACTCAACCACCACATCACCCGGAATAACACCAGCTTTTTTTGCAAATGAGGCTATGCACCTGCCTCCATTTCCACACATGGTACTTTCGCCCCCATCACTATTAAAGTACCGCATATAAAATGCTGAATTATTCGATTTTTCAAAAAGCATTAATCCATCAGCTCCAACTCCAAACCGCCTGTGACAAATTCCTTTAATAAAATCTTTATCGTCAATACCTGGTATTGATTTACGGTTATCGATAATAATAAAATCGTTTCCAGTTCCCTGGTACTTATAAAAATGAATTCTATTCATTATACTGAATTAGTTTGCTAAATATTATGGCACTACACACCTAATAAGAAAGCCAACCCTTGTTTTGGTGTCAAACCGTAATGGTAATCAAAAAACCAGGATTCGTTACTTTATTACTAGGTTTATTAAACCTATAAATGTTTTTTTTGTTTATAGTTTGTTTTATCTTAATGTTAATAAAAACAATTAATCATCAGGGGTTTAAGTATCTGTTGGTTAATTAAAACAAAACACATTGTGTAAAATTAAAATCCTTGTCCCTTCAAATGTGATAAAAATATATACCATAGGGTTATCCAAAATAAATACAAATACAAACTATTTATTTTATGATGACATTTAAAATCAGATTAAGATAATGAAAATGGGTTAATTAAAAGCAACAAATATACATATCAAATAAAAGATATAACCTGATTTATAAATAAATTAAACACAAAAAAATATTGACAAAACTTAAAAAAGTGTGTAATTTATGAATAATATAACTCATTTGTGATTAAAGTGATGTAATTTTCTGACCTCATTGGTTAAAGTTCCGGTTTGGTTAAGGGTTAGGGTTGCCGGGACTAAACCAGTGGGGTCTCATTTTTTTTCACAACCAGGCTAAAATAATTTCCAACAAATTGGTTCGTTATTTTACAAATTTCTATACCGGTTTTAGGTCATTACCTGACAAACCCGGTTAAAATTTGTTAACAATAATAAATAGGCACACCTTTTGATATTATGAAAACCAAAAATAAATTTTTATGAAACTAGTTTCTGCCATAGGGAGCCGGTTCCATCTTTTCATAATTTAAAAATTATATTAGGATGAAAGCAAAAAGTTTAATTATTGTCCTCATTGTTGCATTTATTGGTGCAATACTTGGTGTAATAACATATAATGGTATCAGTGGGCCCAGATTGCAACAAATTGAGGTTCCGGTTAAAGTTGCCGAAGCAACTCAATATGCTGCAATTCCGGTTGTTAATCAGGGTGGTTATCCTGATTTAACATTAGCAGCTGAAAAATCAATTAATTCTGTTGTTCATGTTAAAACAAAAGGTAAATCCAGTGGAGGCCAATTTGGCTCAGGGAATCCTCTTTTTGACTTCTTCTTTGGCCCCGGAGGTTTTCAAACTGAACCACAACCAATTATAGGTACGGGCTCAGGTGTTGTTTTAACAAGGGATGGTTTTATTGTAACCAATAATCACGTAATTGATAATGCCGATGATATTGAAGTTACTTTAAATGACAAACGTTCGTTTAAAGCGGTAAAGGTTGGCGCTGATCCAACAACAGATATAGCGTTACTAAAAATTGAGGCATCAAATTTATCATTTATGACTTATGGTAATTCAGATGCCATTAAAATAGGAGAATGGGTATTGGCAGTTGGCAATCCTTTTAATCTTAACTCCACGGTAACTGCCGGAATTGTAAGTGCTAAATCGCGCAATCTTCAAATACTTGGCAACCAGTTGGGTATTGAATCCTTTATTCAGACTGATGCGGCTGTTAACCCCGGAAATAGTGGTGGTGCATTAGTAAATACCAAAGGTGAACTGGTTGGGATAAATACAGCAATTGCATCACGAACAGGATCATACACTGGATACTCATTTGCTGTACCTGTAAGTATTGTTCAAAAAGTTGTTGCCGACCTGATGGAATTTGGTGAGGTTCAAAGGGGCCTTTTGGGTATAAGTATTAAAGATATTGACAACGAACTTGCGGGTAAATTAAATCTCGATAAAGTTAAAGGGGTGTATGTTGCTGAAGTTGCCGAAGGTGGAGGCGCACAAAAGGCAGGTATAAAAAGTGGTGACATAATTCTTAAAATAAATAATGATGAAGTAAACACAGTTCCTCAACTTCAGGAAAGGGTAAGCCGCCACCGTCCGGGTGATAAAGTAAATGTTTTAGTATTACGCGATGGTAAATCCAAACCTTTTGATGTTACATTACGTAACATACAGGGTGGAACCCAATTAGTTCAAACATCATCCAGAATTTTACTATTGGGTGCAACATTTGAACCAATATCTGATAAGGACAAACAGGCCTTAAGGTTGGTTAACGGACTTAAAGTAAAATCAATCTCATCAGGAAAATTCAGGGATGCAGGTATTAAAGAAGGCTATATAATTACCAAGGCTAACCGCATACCAATTTCTTCTGAAAACGATTTGAAAAAAGTTGTAGATGTTATGGATGAAGGTTTGTTTTTAACCGGAATTTATCCTAACGGCAGAGTGGCATATTATGCAATAAACATTCTTGAATAGTTTATCTGGTTACGGAGAACAAATACGGCTTTCAGGTGTTTTTAAACGATGAAAATCCTAAATCAAAAGAAAAATTAGAATTTAGTTTAATAATACAGTTTGGCAATAATATATTTTTAATGGAAAATACCATTTATTTGGAGTAAATTAAATAATCGGGGGAAAAATATTTCATCGGTTAATTACTTATAAGTTACTTAAATAAAAAAGTTTTTATGTTTTTTTAATAGTTTAACAAAACATTTAAATGATCCAAAGAATTTATATTATTGCCAAACTTATTAAAAAAATGTAATTTTGCGCCGTATTTGGAAGGTATATGAGACAATTAAAAATAACAAAATCAATCACAAATCGCGAAAGCGCTTCACTTGATAAGTATTTGCAGGAAATTGGCCGTGAAGAACTAATATCAGTTGAAGAAGAGGTAGATCTGGCGCAACGTATTAAAAAAGGCGATCAGGCTGCACTTGAAAAACTAACAAGAGCAAACTTACGATTTGTGGTTTCTGTGGCTAAACAGTACCAGAATCAGGGATTAAGCCTACCCGACTTAATTAATGAGGGAAATTTGGGTTTAATTAAAGCCGCCGAAAAATTTGATGAAACAAGGGGGTTTAAGTTTATTTCTTATGCCGTTTGGTGGATCCGTCAATCAATATTACAGGCTTTGGCCGAGCAATCACGGATTGTACGCCTTCCGCTCAACCAGGTGGGATCACTAAATAAAATAAATAAAGCCTATTCAAAATTTGAGCAACAGCACGAAAGAAAACCATCTCCGGAAGAATTGGCAGATGAGCTGGAATTACCGGCTGACAAAGTTGCAGATACTTTACGTGTAGCAGGTCGTCATATTTCTGTTGATGCACCCTTTGTTGAAGGTGAAGATAATAGCCTTCTTGATGTCCTTATTAATAGTGATTCGCCAAATGCTGACCGATCGTTAATCAATGAATCACTATCCAGAGAAATTGAGAGGGCATTGGCAACTCTTACAGAACGTGAAAGTGATATTATCAAGCTTTTCTTTGGTATTGGTTGCCAGGAAATGACACTGGAGGAAATTGGTGAGCGTTTTGGTCTTACCCGTGAAAGGGTTAGGCAAATAAAAGAAAAAGCTATCCGCAGGTTAAGGCACACATCGCGCAGTAAGCTTTTAAAATCATATCTGGGATAAATAAAAACCTCCGAATGGGAGGTTTTTTTATCTATAATTTATACCATTTTATTTAGCGGTCTCCATATCCCATATCGATTAAACACACTACTTA
>JBBIVA010000130.1:3518-10295 GCA_037439945.1 Marinilabiliaceae bacterium | reverse complement strand
GGTTAATCCCGGCTAAGTCATTAGTTCATTGCCTTTATAATGACTAATCCGGGTTTATAATGTTATTTAACCAAAAAACTCCATAGCTTTTTGGTTTGAACATTTTTTTCTAATTAAATTTACCTATGATTGAAGTAATTTAAGTTAAGTAAGTGTTCAATATAAACTATAACAAAATCATACTCCGTAAATTCATCAAATCTTCATAGTTTATTACCTAATTTTGCTATTTGATAAATAATGAGCATGGCAAACATAAATAAATGCGCAAAACTGAAATTGATTTATCGGGCTTGTATTGACAATATTTCCAAAAAAAAAATATAAATCCATATACTCATGATATTTAAATTTATATACAGGATTACATTGGTTTTTTGGTTTTTGGTTTTTGTGAATTGCTTTATTAACGGGCAGGAAAATAAAACCCTAAAACCAGATCCAAAAGAAGTAAAAACTGAACCACCAAAGGGTAGCGATCAGAAGGCATATCCAAACCGCCCAAAAAACGATGTTGATCGCAAAAAAGAGAATCATCCAGTTAAAGAGGTGAAAGGAGCAAGGCCTGATTTAAAAAGGGGGAATCAGGCGCGACGACCTGACATTGAACGACCGGCAGGCGCAGGAAGGCCCACCGGAGCAGGAAGACCGGCGGGTGCAGGTGCCCGGCGCCCCGGCAGAACCCGTTAAGCAATTTTCACATCTTACCTTTTAAACATGAGGAACCTTTTAATACTCTTTTTCTCTGTTTATTTCAGTTTCTTCCCGGCCATTAATACTTTTTCATCGGATGGTAATCCGGCAGGCGGAGATTCATTAACCATTGATAACCCGAAATCAAAACATTCACTGTTTTCAGGATTTGGGTATGGAAGTAACATACTCTTATCAGGTGTATCTTTATCCGGAAACCAGGCATATTTATCATCTGATTTACTTTACGTTTATAAAAACAAATGGTCGGTCTCAGCAGTTTTTTACAATTTGCCGGGTATTACACCAACGTTTGCCTTTTATGATTTATCACTCGGATTTAATCATTCGTTTAACTCCTATTTTGATACCGGGTTGAGCCTTTCTCAATATTTTACGGCAAATAAGCTAAAGGATGAGTTTTTCGGTGATTTTACTTATTTAACCCTTTCGCTGGGACTTGACTGGAGACTACTTTATACACAGGCCGTTTTCAGTACAATGTTAAACAGGGAATCAACATCATATTTTCAGGTTACTAATTCACACTATTTTTCTACTCCATATTTTTTTAAAGGAAAGGCTTATTTTTCATTTGAACCTGCTTTTAATTTGCTATACGGTAACAGGTATTATAAGCATTATAAATACATTAGGGATGGATGGGCTGATGGTCAGCCGGGACGGGAACTCGTAACTTATTATTTAACATCTTTTGGCCTTATGGATTTGGAAGTTTCCGTTCCGGTGTCTTTTAATATCGGAAATTTCACTTTTGAATTTGAGCCATTATATCATATCCCCATACATAAAGACCCTGATTTTCCGGAAAATGACGGGTTTTTGTTTTTTTTTAATGCCTTCTTAAAAATAATATAAAAGTAACAGATAATAATATAAACAGATTAATATACAATGAATGCCCTTATTATTGAAGATGAAAAATCTTTGGCCCTTGAAATTGCAGGATATCTGCGAAAGGAAAATATAATTTGCGATGTGGCATTTACTGGTAATGAGGCTTCCGAAATGATCGCAGTTAACCTATACGACTTTATATTACTCGACCTGGGGCTGCCTGATTATGAAGGGCTTGACTTAATCAAAGAAACAAAAAAACATGCCCCAGAAGCAGCCATTATTGTTATAACAGCAAGAGGTGCCGTTGAAGATAAGGTTAAAGGCCTTGACTTAGGAGCCGACGATTACCTTGCCAAGCCATTTGCCCTGATTGAGTTACATTCACGAATGCAGGCTGTGGCCCGTAGAAAATTCCAGATTAACACATCTGATATAGAAATTGGCGATTTCATTGTTGAAATTAAAGCACGCAAAGTTACCAGTAAAGGGAAAGATGTGGATTTGACCAAAAGACAATACGATTTACTTGAATATTTATTATTACATAAGAATAAAGTGCTTTCACGAATTCAACTTTATGAACATATTTGGGGAAACACCCTCGATGACCAATATGACAGTAATTTCATTGATGTTCATATAAAAAATCTTCGTAAAAAACTTAGTGAATACGCCCCAGCAGAATGGCTAACAACAGTTCGCGGTGTGGGGTATAAAATAACTGAAGTTTAACAGGTAGCCGTACCAGTAATAATTTATACAATTATTAAAAAATGAGACTCAGGTATAAACTGGCAATTGCAAACCTACTATTTAAGTTAATTTTTGTCGGCGTATTCCTATTACTTTTACCCTTTATATCAGAGCGAATTAACATATATCAAACCGATGATGAACTAATTGAAAAAAGAGAACTTTTTTTTGACCTTATTTCAGAAATTGGGGTTGCTCCTTTTTTATTAACCGATTCAACAACTTCATTTGGCAGCTATAATATCTTAAAGGAAGAATTCATAAGTTTAGAAAAAAGGGAGGTTAATGAAACATGGAACTTTATTGAAATAACACAACGAAAAATTGAAGGTGAAATTATTGCTTATAGGGTATTAAACTATTCTTTTAAAGTTGACGGTGAACCATACCTGCTTGAAATTGGTAAAAGCCTTGCCAGTATTTCAATAACTGAAAACAATATAAGAAAGATTATCCTGATCTTTCTTATCGCATTTTTGGTTCTGTCATCACTTTTCGAACTGGTATATACCAGGACTCTTATTTGGCCATTGGATTTAATTATAAGCAAAATTAAAAACTCTTCAGACCCCTCATCTTTCAATCGTACACCTGTTAAAACATCAACATACGATTTTGTAACACTTGATGCCACCCTAATTGAGTTAATGGAAAAAACAGATGCTCTGTTTAAAAAGGAAAAAGAAATAACAGAAAATATATCGCATGAACTTCTAACCCCAATTTCAATATTAAGGGGAAACCTGGAAAACCTGGTTAACAACAATGATTTTGACAACCATATTTTAGCAAAATTTGAGGAGGCACTATCAACCCTTTATAGGTTAAAAACATTGGTTAATGCGTTTTTGCTGATTGCCCGTGTCGAAAGCAGGCAATACTCAAGCTCTGACAATATTGGCATAAATCAGTTATTAACGTCAATAACAGATGAGTTGTTGCCATTAGCTGAAGATATGGGCGTGAAAATTGAAAAAATCTTTAATGATGAGGTAAAACTGGAAGGAATAAACCAATCTTTAATGTTCATTATGTTCTATAATGTTATAAACAATGCAATAAAAAATATTGTTAATGATGGCGTTGTAAAAATTATAACATCAACTGGTGAGAACCAACTTTTTGTAACTATTGCCGATAATGGAACCGGAATTAACCCCGAACAGATGGAAAACCTGTTTATGAGATTTAAAAAAAAGAATTCAGCTGACGATAAAGGAACCGGAATTGGTTTGGCTATAACAAAATCAATTGCTGATTTTCATTCTATTGATATTAAAGTTGAATCAAATAAGGAAAGCGGTACTACTTTCAAATTCATTTTCAATACTAATTAATCTGTTTTAAGAAACCGGTAAATAAACTATTTTAACATATTTTTTCAAGGTTCAGGTTCAATTACCCCTAAATAACATATTAACAATCAACCCTCAAGCACAAAAACTATTGTAGGTGTTTCAACTATTATTCCATATCATTTAATCAAGTTTGCCCTTTCGCAAAACAGGTTAATCACCCCTCCACAAAAAAAAATAAATTAATTTAAATCTCACCCTTATTTTCATTATTCCTTCATTTTCGCAAACGTACTTTTGATTATGTAATTGAAATTATAAAAATCAAAAGCCATGAAAACACTAATAATTATTACAACTATGGCTCTGATAAGTGTAAACATAACAGCACAGGAGCAGGAGTCATTACAAAGAACCGGGAGAAACAAAAACACTAATCGGGATGTGGTACAAAGGAACCTGAAAACCGGTGAAGAATCACAATCCAAAATACAAAGCCGCACAGGCAACATTTCTCAGTATGATATTCAAAAAATACGTGACCGAAGGCAATTACAAAAAATGGAGCGAATTGAACTGAAAAGAAACAGAGCCTTACAGGCACGGCAAAGAGGGGTTGAAACAAGCAGCGAAGCAAGAGCACGGGCCTTGGAAATAAGAAAAAGAAGGCAACAAAGAATCGAATCACAAAGAGAATTTGCAGGTCAGGGTTTATCACGCCATACTTCTACAGGTAGAGTCCGATAAAACCTATTGAAATTTCGTAATAAAATAATGAGAATTTGAACATCCATCAATAATATTTCAGTTAATCACAATTTAACGTTAATATTAAAATTATTTACTGATGAAAAAATCAATTTTTATTTCAGCAATTATTGCCCTTATACTAGGTTTAGGGGCATGTGAATCAAATGAATCAGGTAAAGGTGTTGTTAACCTTTCCATTACCGATGCACCGGTTAACCAGAAACGGGTAGCAGCAGTATATATTACTGTTACAGGTATAAACTATCACTCAGTTCGCGATGGTTGGAAAACCTTTGAAGAATTTGAAGGCCCCAAAACCATTAATCTATTGGACCTTACAAGGGGAATCACCGAACTTCTGGGTAGTTTTGAATTACCTGCCGGCAAATATACCCAGATAAGATTTCTTCTGGATGCACCGGAACTGGAGCAAAGGCCAATTTCAAGCCCGGGATGCTACATTGAATTTACAAATGGCACAACGGCCCCGCTATATGTACCCTCGGGTGGAAGAACAGGTTACAAAGCAGTTGGGGCATTTACTGTTCGCTTAAACGGAACGGTTGATATTACGGCCGATTTTGATGTACGTAAATCTATAGTAAGAAGAAGGCACAGTGACATATTTATACTCAAGCCATTTATAAGAGTTATTGTTGATAATCAGGCAGGGATGATAAAAGGTGATGTTGTAAATGCCCCCGACAATGCTAAAGTAATTGTATATGCCTATGAGGCAGGAAAGTATTCCGATTCTGAAGCAGTTTCAACAAATGATGAAGATCCGCTGTTCCCCAATGCCGTTAGTAGTGATGTTGTTTGCATTCATGATAAATATCATATTGCATTTCTGGGTAAGGGAAACTACGATTTAGTTGTTACCACAATGGTGGAAGATGCAGACCCACAGGTTGTTGGAATAATTCGCGATGTTACCGTTGTGAGCAGAAGGGCAACAACCCAAAATATTGACTTTGCAATTTTTCAATAACTCAAATTTCCTTATAATCAAGGGGCTGTGATAATTTTATTACAGCCCCTTTTTATGTTTTTTTTCAAAATATAACCTATTAAAAATAATTACGTAATAAAAACGTACTTTTGACTAACGAACAAATATTATTGACTGGTAAATTATTTTTCATGGCATATACAATGTAATAATTGACTATATGCAAATTGTTATATTTTAATGTTTAAGCTTTTAACTATAGTTATATTTATAACCATTGGGCTGTTTATTAATTTAAATTCAAACAGTCTGTCCGCTAACAGCGCCCAAAAATACAATAGGGGTGTATTAAAAATTAACAATAAAATTAACTGTTTAATACAGGATACTGTAAAAACTAATAAATCCGGAAACCAAACCCTTTCAACCACCTCATTAAATTTTTCACCTGCCGGATTGATTACAACTTTTGAAAAAGATTCTCTCAGAAAGGCCTGGTATGATTATCTCTCATCTTTAAAAAATGCCGGAGTTAAAATTTCGGCCGATGAAAATAAATACATTCTAAACTATAATAAAAAGGACTCCGCAATATCGTTAACAACAATTCCGGGAATTGATTCTAAAACCAATTCTTCAAAAACAACAATCCAAAGTACTGAAACAATCTCTGATTCAACATATACCTTCTTTGTTCAAATTGCAGCAAGCCGTAAACAAATGGACTCAATTGAACTAACGCGTATTTATAAAGGTGCGCACCAAATAATACAAATGTTTGAGGATGGATGGTACAAATACAGGATAAACAAAACATATGACTACACAAGTGCATTTGTAAACCTTTATGAGGTAAAAGTAAAAGGAGCCTTTATTGTGGTGTATAAAAACACCGGGCAAAAAATGGAGGTGTGGGAAATGTTACGTGAAAAACAAACCACTTCAACAGTTGAGTTCAAGGTTCAAATAGCAGCAAGCAGAAACCCAATGCCACAACAGGAGCTTGAAAAGTTATACAATGGTGAAAAAACTGTTACAATAATTGAGGAAGAAGGATGGCATAAATATCAAATTAATGCCGGCAAAAATTTCAACCTTGCTAAAGAAATAAAAAGTAAAATTAATGTTAAAGGGTCATTTATTGTAGCATACCAAAACAAAATAAAAATAGAATTATACAAAGCTAAAAGGATATCGAAAAAATAACTCTTCAATTACATTGATAGAAATATTTATATTTTATATAAAATATTAACAAACGGGCATGGTTAGTATATTACCAATATAGATGATGGTTTATAATGCAAATTGAACCCTGATTAATTAAAAATTTTATACAAATGAAACACTCATATACTGAATACACAAATACTTATGAACAAATTCCAGCCATTAGTGTTCTCCCGTAATAACGGGACAAGCTATCCAACCATAAACTAAAAATTTTTTACGGATGAAACATTTTTATTTAAA
>JBBIVA010000130.1:0-3418 GCA_037439945.1 Marinilabiliaceae bacterium | reverse complement strand
AAGCTATCCAACCATAAACTAAAAATTTTTTACGGATGAAACATTTTTATTTAAATATGACAAAAATTTTACTTATTCTGGTAACAGTTATAGTGGGATTATCTTCATGTGTAAACCAAAAAAATATAACATTATTACAAAAAAAATCTATAACTGATATAAATTCAGAAATTACATCAGACAGAAGCACTGTCTATAAAATAAGTGTCGGCGACCACCTTTTTGTTAAAGTAAGCAGTACAGATAACCAGACAAGCAGATTCTTTCAATCTGATTTTCCTGAATTAATGAATGCTACCTATATGCAACTAAACTCATATAAGGTTAACTCAGAAGGATATATTCACTTCTCATTTGTTGATGGTATATTTGTTAAAGGAATGACTATTGAAGATGCCAGAAAAAAAATTCAAAAAGCTTTGGAAGAATATTTTAAGGACGTTAATGTTTTTGTTAAGCTTGTTAACTTCAAAATTTCTGTTTTGGGTGAAGTTAAAAGCCCTGGAACATTTACAATTAACAGCGAAGAAACCAATATTTTACAAGCACTTGGTGAAGTAGGTGGAATTAATGAGTTTGGGAATGCCAAAGAAATTATGCTGGTAAGAAAGAGTACCAATGGAAATATTATAAGATATATTGATATAACCGACAACGGATTACTGCAATCTGAATTTTACTATTTGCTCCCCGATGATATAATTTATGTAGCACCCCGAAAATCAAAACCATTTGCTTTTTCACAATTCCCTTATGGTATGGCCTTTTCGATTGCTGCAACGGTTTTGGCCGTTATTTCCCTGGCCAAATAATTCGTTGTTATTTGAGATAAAATTTTGTGAGGTAGATTAAAATATGGAACAATTAGCTAAAAACAATGATACTAAAGTGGCCGAAGTTCGGTTTATAAAAAACATCTTTGTTACAGCTTTACAATACTGGTACCTGTTTCTTATTTCAATATCAGTTGCCTTATTTACTGCATTTTGCTTAAACTATTTTAATACAATCTATTACCAGGTTGAGACTACCTTGTTACTGCGTGACGACCGCTCTGAAACTCCCCAGACATATATTGGCCTTACAGGTTTTGATACTTTCGGACAAAGGGCTCAAAATGAATCGGCCATTCTAAAATCGCACGACCTGTTACGCGGTGCAGTTGCTGATATTGATTATGAAATTAGTTATCTGAAAGAAAACAGGTTAAGAAAATTTTATATTTCCAAACCGGATGATATTCACATTATTTACGATGAAGAATATTCCCAACCTCTTGGTATGGAGATATCTGTAGTAAATATCGGAGATTCGCTTTTACATTTTAAGGGTGAACCAACAAATGCAATCCTTTATAATTATAAAACCCATTTTTCTGAAAATTCGATAAATAAAATATTAATTGATACAATTATTGAGCCCAATAAATGGCTGATAACCAAACATTGCAAATTTAAAGCTGCCGGCCGGTTAAGGATAAATAGTAAAGTAAATTTCAAATTTCATTTTAATACCCTAAACAGCCAGATTGCAAGATGGGGTAATTTTGATATTTCGTTCAAAGAAAACTCGGCCATACTTGCAATATCAGTTAAAACACCGGTTATTGAAGATGGAGTCGCATTTCTTGAATCGCTTACTAATCAATATCTGAAAAAAAGCATAGAGCGCAAGCAAAATATTGCCCGACTAACAATTCAGTTCATTGATAACCAAATAAAAGAACTAAAAGATTCACTAAGTTTTTCGTCACTAAGCCTACAGAATGAAAAATCACGTAAGGGAATTGTAGATTTGGATTATCATTACCAAAAACTCAAAAACGAACTTATAGATTCGGAAAATTCTGTAGCATCACTTGAGCTTGAAGTAAAATATCTTCATTATTTAAAAAATTATCTCGATAAAAATGAATCATTGTCGGATGTTATTGTCCCTGGTACCCTAAATATTGAAAACTCACAATTGCAGGGTTTGTTGAACGAATGGTCACAGCTTTCAAGGGAAAAAAAGGAAATTGAAAGCGAAACAAAAAAGGAAACACCCTTGTTAAGCAAACAAAATGAAAAAATCTCACGGTTAAAAATAACATTACACGAGGCGGTTTTGGTTTTAATCAAAGAAAACAATAACAAGTTGCAAAGCGCTAAAACCAAACTCTCAGAAATTAAAGCTTTATTGAGGGAAATTCCACAAAACAGGGAAGCATTTGCACAAATTGAGAAAAACTATCAAATAAGTGATGCACTTTACACTATGCTGCTTACCCGGCGCTCAGAAATGGAGATTTTAATGGCATCAAATCTCCCGCTTAACGAAATACTTGACAAACCAAGAGAAGACAGGGCCAGAAGGTTAACTCCATATCCCTCTCAAAACTATAAAAAAGCACTATTGATTGGACTTATGGCACCATTTGTTCTAATTGCACTTTACTTCTATTTTAACGAAAAAGTTATAAGTAACGAGCAGCTTGAACAGATATCCTCATTAACAATTGCAGGGCATATACTTCACAATCACAGTAAAACCAACCAGGTGGTAAGTATGCATCCTGGATCATTGGTTGCTGAGTCATTCAGATCTTTACGTACCAACCTCGAGTTCTTAAAAAAGGATAATAAGGAGAATCAGGTAATTCTGGTAACAAGCAGCAATTTGGGCGAGGGAAAAAGTTTTGTAAGCCTGAACCTGGCATCAAGCCTTGCTGTTGCTGGCCGAAAAGTGGTTTTGTTGAATTTCGATTTAAGAAAACCTAAAATTCACGAGTACCTGGCAATTGAAAACGATGAAAATGGCTTGAGCCTTTATCTTGCAGGCAAAAAAGATATTAATACCATTTTAAAATCAACAAATATTGAGAACCTTTCTGTAGTTCTATCAGGACCGCTGCCTCCTAACCCTGCCGAACTCATTATGCGTTCACATCTGCTTAAAGGGTTATTTGAAAACCTTAAACAATCGTTCGATCATATTGTCATTGACAGTGCACCTGTGGGCCGGGTAGCTGATGGCTTGCTACTTAATCAGTGGGCTGATTTACTTCTATTTGTGGTTCGTCACAACAGGTCTCATTTGCGTAATATTAAACAAGGCTTAACCGACCTGGAAAAAAGAAACTCATCCAATATTGTACTGGTAGTTAATGGAATTAAAGTAAACAAAAACTCCATAGGGTATGGTTATGGGTACGGGTACGGTTATGGGTACGGTTATGGATATTAACTTCAATTTTTTTATCAAAATTTGTCAGGTTAATATTTTATTAAAAGCATAAAACCTTCATTTACTATATACACCCTTAAATGCTGAACTTTTAATTTCAATTTTGAAATTGCAAAATTGAACCCTTTTGTCAACACAAAAAAGCGCTGGATTAAAATTTTATCCCATATAATTTAAAAAGTTCTCATTATAA
>JBBIVA010000129.1:0-10603 GCA_037439945.1 Marinilabiliaceae bacterium | reverse complement strand
TTGTTGAAAATATGGCTATTGTAAAAGCTGCTTAAATCGAACTCACGTTAATTAGAAATGCCGTCGCTTTATTTAATAAATATCCTTAAGGTTTATTCTTCCATCTCAATCATTTTAAATGGAATATTTATGATAGATTGGTAATCCTCACCGGCCTCAAACATATCCTCATCATCTTCTTCGTAAAACCAGTTTATTTCTACTTTTCCACCCTTCTTATAAATCAGTTCCAATTTTTTAAATATATCCAGGATGCATTTTGATGAACTGGTATTAAAATATTCCAGCTGAACATTAACACAGGTGGTTTCTTCGGGTCCACCATTATATTTGTCAAGCCAATCAATTAAAGGTTTATAAAATTCAACTGAATTCTCAGGAATAGAGCGGCCTTTAATTTCAATAATACCTTTTTCGCTGTCAAGCTTTACATAGGGTGTTTTTGGTGTTCCTTCACGAGTAATTGTTTCCATATTGGTAAACACTATCAATGTTAACTAATATAAATATCAAGAGAGAAAAATACATATTCATCATCATAGGGGAACAGGCAATACTCTAATTTATTTCCTGTTTTTCTCACAATATCTAGCATTCCAAGACCTCCACCACCTTTATGTGTCATTTCTTCTTTCCCAAGTATTTCACGGTACAACATTTTTACTTCTTCATCTGAAAGTGAATTAACCTGGTCAATACGATCCTTAATATTACTAACTTTATTGATTTCAACAAAATTTCCGGTTGAAATTCGATAAAAAGAGTTATCGTGCGACAAAATTATAACTGCAAAGTTTGTTGCCAACTCAAAATCACTTAATGGTGGCGATTGTTCAACATGATGAAATAAGTTTTGAACGCACTCAACAAATACATTATAAACTTTTTTTCTTGTTTTGTTTTTTTCATTTTGCAGGTTCAAACTGGATTCTATAACCTCCAGCGCCTCTGTAATTTTTTCTGAGGATATTTCGCCCATATACTTGAGGATTATCTCCCCTTGCATTTTTTGAGAATACCATTTATTCAGATCAAACCCCATTTTTATACAAAATTACCTTGCACAAAGATAAAAATTTTGCCACTTGCACCATTTTTTACCTCCACAAGATTGACATTATTACGCTATCTAAAAACAACTGGTTATAAAGATTTGGTAAAAGTTTAAAAAAACATGTTCAATTATAAAACTATAATGACGAAACTACTTCTTTTATATTTATTTCTTTATAAATATCAACATATTTTAAATACCATCTCCACCTATAAAACCACCACTACGGAACTTTTCCTGAAGAACCTTACTGTTTGGTGGCACATTGGATGTAATCCAAACGTTTCCGCCAATAATTGAATTGGCGCCAATTATTATCCGTCCCAATATTGTTGCCTGGGCATAAATAATAACGTTATCCTCCACAATAGGATGCCTTGGAATTCCTTTTATGGGGTTTCCATTCTTATCGATTGGAAAACTTTTTGCACCAAGCGTAACTCCCTGAAATATTTTAACATTATTTCCAATAACTGATGTAGCACCAATTACAACACCAGTTCCATGATCTATGGTAAAATGACTGCCAATTTTTGCATTCGGATGTATATCTATCCCTGTTTCTGAATGGGCCATTTCTGTAACCATCCTTGGTAATAAAGGAACCTTAAGTTCACTTAATGCATGGGCCACTCTATAATTCACTATTGCCTTAATTGCCGGGTAGCAAAAAATAACTTCTGCAGGGTTTTGTGCAGCGGGATCTCCAAGGTATGCAGCATCTACATCTGTTGATAGCAATTGTCTTATTTCAGGTAATTTATTAATAAAAGAAACTGCTATACCGGCAGCTTCCTGTTTTTTATTAACTATCTCTGTTTTATCATCCAGTTCACCACACTCAAAACACAACCCACCAAAAATCTGCTGTCTAAGCAGTTCATATAATAATTCAACATTTACGCCAATGTAATATTGAACACTTCCGGGACGTGTTGGGGAATTCCCAAAATATCCGGGAAAAATTATCTCCCTAATAAGTTCAACCACCTTCCGCATAATTTCCTGTGAAGGCATAGGTTGTTCCGGATAATGACGGTGGCAAACCGATTTATAAGACTCCTCACGTGAAAGAGTTTCAATTACCTTTTTTAACCTGGAAGGATATTCAAGTGGGTTCATTTTTTTCTATTTTTATACCATTTATAAATAAAGCATGAACTGAATTTACCAACCTTTCATGGCCTACGCCATTAATATGCTGAAAATCAATATTATAATATTCAAATTCCTGATGATAACAATTTAACAAATGCTCCCTTTTGTCCGGATTCTCCCTAATTTTATCATATATCCATGGAATATCCGGATTGCATAATAATACAAAAACAGGAGTAAACTCTTTAATAGCCAAATGTAACCAAATTGGGCATAATTTATAAACCTCCTGAAACCAAACTTTTGTAATTATTAAAAAGGTATCAAAAAAAACCAGTTCATCACTATTCTTTCTCCTTTTAAGTAGTTTGAAGATTGCTATCTGCCTTTTTGCAATTGTCTCAACATCAGCAATAGTATATGGCCGGTTTAACCGTTCAATATAACACCTTGCATACTCAGGCACACCGGTAACTGAAAAGTATTCCGCAAGTTCAAAGGTGAGTGTTGTCTTTCCCGATGACTCAGGGCCACTTACTACAACTGCTTTCATTTTATGAACTGGTTCAAATTACTTTCATGTTCCGCTTCCACTTAATATAGCCAACAATTGCTAAACCTGTGTAAACCATGAATAAAAAGGTAGTAACATATAATCCTTTATAAAAATACATACTCATTGAAACGGCATCAATAATTATCCATAGTATCCAGTTTTCAAGTATTTTCCTGGCAAGTAAATATGTTGCTATAATGCTTGCTGCAGTTGTAAAAGCATCAAGAAATGGCATTTCAGGTGCCGGTAATCCAAGATATAATGGTAAAAATAAGAGAAGATAATATATTACCAAATTTAAAATAATTATTCCTGTAATGTAATATAACCATTGAAAAAAATTCAACTTTTTTGTTTTAATAATTTCATCATTGCTTTTAAATTTGGGCTTCCCAATCCAATGGTACCAACCATAAACACTAACAGCCATATAATAAAGCTGCAGGGCCATATCGGCATAAAATCTTGAATTAAAAAAAACTATTAAATAAAAAAATGATGTTATAAAACCAGTTGGCCATAACCATACTTTTTCATTAATTGAAAAGAATAAATATATTAAAGCAAATATAGTACCTGTAATTTCTATCCAGTGCGTGATAAGCCATATTTCCATGGGCTAAAAATATAAGAATTGCCTCAATAAACACATAAAATCATAAAATGCCCCCTTTAGAAAGCAACTGATTATATAATTCCTGATTTTCAATAACATCCAGTGAATTTTTTACAGTTGTATTAAGGGTATTCAATATTTGGAAATATTCACAGCTGGTCCACAGGGCCCGTGCAATTGCGGCTTTAATCTGGATTTCAATCAAGGGTGCCGAGGCCTTTAACTCTTCATTATTAATATTTATTCCAAATGATCGTGCATCAATAAGTAATCCTTCCCAAATTGATTTATCAATTTCGTACTTATTGGTAAAATCCTGAAATACGGTGTATAGTTGTTTTAAATCATCCCTGTTATTATCAAGGTACTTTACCATAAACCTGTTAAATACTCCCAATGAATGGATTTCCTTATATAAATCAGTATATAAAACAGAATCGAGCGGAACAAAAATATCGGGCATAATACCACCGCCCCCAAAAACAACTCTTTTATTTTGACGTGTATAGAATATATTACCATTGTTATAATGAATGCTGTCCCGATAAACCAGCTCCCCCTTTAAAAAACGGTTATAAACCTCCTCACGGTAATCAACGGTACCTTTCTCATATGGCTTTTGAATACTCCTGCCAGAGGGGGTATAATACTTGGCAATTGTCAACCTTATTTCTGAGCCGTCAGGAAGATTAAACGGCCTTTGAACCAAGCCTTTACCAAAACTCCTGCGACCTACTACAACCCCTCTGTCCCAATCCTGCACTGCCCCGGCCACAATCTCGCTTGCCGAGGCCGAATATTCATCAATTAATACTAAAAGACCACCCTTCTCCCAGTTTCCGCCCCTTGTAGAAATATGATCACGCCTGGGAAATGATGACCCCTGTGTGAATAGCATCAATTTTTCAGGGCCCAATAATTCATCAACAATATCCAGGGCAGCTTTTAAATAACCTCCGCCATTACTTCTTAAATCAATAATAAGGTTGTCCATTTTCTCCTTTTTAAGTTTCTTTAGGGCAGTTAAAAACTCATGGTGGGTATTTGCCGAAAACCTGCTTACCTTAATATAACCTGTTGATTTAGAAATCATATAAAAAGCATCAACACTGTTTATGGGAATTTTGTCGCGCTCAACTTTAAAATTTCTTATCTCTTCCTCACCTTTTCTTAAAACCGACAATGTTACAACCGTACCCTTTTTCCCCCTTAACAATACAAAAACATCAGAATTTTTTAAACCGGTTGATGCAATATTTTTCCCATCAATGGCAATTATTCTGTCTCCGATCAAAACCCCTGCTTTTTGTGATGGCCCCCCCTGAACTGCAGATACAACAATAAGTGTATCCCTAATGATTGTAAACTCTATTCCAACACCTTCAAAATTACCATCCAAAGGTTCGTTCATAGCTTTTACCTCATCGGCCGGGATAAAGACTGAATGAGGATCAAGTTTTTTAAGCATTGAAACAATTGCCTCTTTTGCTAGTAAATTAGCATCAACGCTATCAACATAAAAATTATTAATTACCTGCCAGGCTGTGTTGATATTTGAGAAGGCCGGGTCAACTTTTTGGCCTGTTACAGCAAAAAATGAAAAAATTAATAATATAGAAGCAGTAAATTTCATTTACAAAACCTTTAATGATTTGACCTTTAAATAATTTATTTACCAATGTATAACAAAGGCCTCAAATTTTACTATGTCAACTAAAACTTTTGATTTTTACGATAAATATGTTGGAACAGTTCCGGATACTTTGCCTTAAATTGTTAATCAAACTTAAAATATAACACCAATTAAGGCCCAAGGATTTTTGCCATTGACATAATAATATTCAGCCCCTGATAAACGTCTCCGCAATTAAACATTAATAAATTAAAAATACTGACTTTTATTCCCATTCAATTGTTGCGGGGGGCTTAGAACTAATATCATAAACAACCCTGTTTACACCCTTCACATTATTTATTATTCTATTAGAAATACGGCTTAAAAACTCGTATGGCAAATGTACCCAATCGGCGGTCATACCATCGGTTGATGATACTGCGCGAAGTGCCACAACATTTTCGTAGGTACGTTCATCGCCCATAACACCAACAGATTGAACAGGTAAAAGAATGGCACCAGCCTGCCATACCTGCCCATATAAATTACTCGATTTAAGGCCATCGATAAATATTGCATCCACTTCCTGGATTAGTGCTACTTTCTCAGGGGTGATTTCACCAAGTATGCGAATTGCCAGCCCAGGACCGGGGAAAGGGTGACGACCAAGTATGGTTGGGGATATATTTAATTCCATTCCAACCCTTCGCACTTCATCTTTAAAAAGCAATTTAAGTGGTTCAATGACTTTTAGCTTCATTCTTTCGGGCAAACCACCAACATTATGATGTGACTTAATAGTGACTGATGGCCCATTTACCGAAATTGATTCAATTACATCAGGATATATAGTTCCCTGGGCCAACCATTTAACATCTTTGATTTTATGAGCTTCTTCATCAAACACTTCAATAAAAAGACGGCCAACTGTTTTTCTTTTAACTTCAGGATCGGTCACACCTTTTAACTCATCAAGAAACTTTTTCCGGGCATTAATACCAATTACATTTAACCCCATATGCTGGTAAGAATCAAGAACATGTTCAAACTCATTTTTCCTCAACAGTCCGTTATCAACAAAAATACATGTCAGATTTTTACCTATTGCGTTATGTAGCAGCATTGCAGCCACTGAACTGTCAACGCCTCCCGAAAGCCCCAATACAACTTTTTCGTAACCAAGGGTATTTTTCAGATTTTCAACAGTAGATTCAACAAAAGAAGCAGGGCTCCAGTTTTGGTTACAACCACAAATATCAACAACAAAATTCCGTAATATCTGGGTTCCCTGGATTGTATGGTAAACTTCGGGATGAAACTGAATTCCATAAACCTTTTTACTCTCATTATTATAACCTGCAACCTGAACGTCACCTGTACTTGCTACAATTTTAAAATCGTCAGGTATTTTCATTATTGTATCTCCATGTGACATCCACACCTGTGTTCCATCCTCAATTTCCCGGAATAAAACACATGAATGATCAATAAAGGCTAGGTTTGCCCTCCCATATTCGCGTGTTTTTGATGCTTCAACCGAGCCTCCGTTTTTATGGGCCATCAACTGGGCGCCATAACATATACCCAAAACCGGCCTTTTGCCAATTATTGAATTTAGTTCTATAAAAGGAGCTTTTGCATCCCTGACACTAGCAGGGCTACCTGATAATATTATTCCTTTTACTGTTTCATCAAAAACAGGAATATTATGGTAGGGGTGAATTTCGCAATAAACATTTAATTCCCTTATTCTGCGTGCAATAAGTTGGGTGTACTGTGACCCAAAATCGATGATAATTATTTTATTCTGCATTTAAATTACCTTTTATTTTCTGTTAATCAGCAAATATAGTATTATACTTTTTTAATAGCCGGCCAATCGGATATTTTTATATGGTATATGAAATACTCCACCTTCTATGGCTAATTCTACATTTTTGAATACCTCTTCTGCCTCAGTTTTAAATAGCTTAAAATCCCTGTACCGGGTACTAAAATGTCCCAATATTAACTTACCGGCCTTAGCTTTTTCGGCTATAACCGCCGCTTGGTTGGCTGTTGAATGGGTTGTTTGGTTTGCCAGTTTTTGGTCGGTTTTAAGAAAAGTTGATTCATGGTAAAGAATATCCACATTGGTAATTATAGGAACAATTGACTCGGTGTACGCCGTATCGCTGCAAAAAGCGTATGACCTGGGTTTATTTTCAGGTAATGTTAGCCTGTTGTTTGGTATTATTTCGCCATTGGGGGTGATGTAATCCTCTCCCTTTTTTATTCCGTGTATTTTTTTAAAAGGTATTTGATAAAAATCAACCATTTCTTTTTTAATATGGTTTAGTCCTTTTTTTTCCTTAAATAAAAACCCGCATGTAGGAACCCTGTGTTTTAGTGGTATTGTTGATACCTCCAATTGTTTATCATCAAAAATTACTTTATTCTCTTTGGGATTAATATGGTGAAAAATAATTTTGTATTGAAGGTCCTTACAAAAATATTCGAGCTGGGGGTTAACGATTTTTTCCAAATCAGGATGTGCAAAAATGTGTAAATCGGTTTTTCTTCCCAGTAATGAAAAGGTTGATATAAGCCCCATTAGTCCAAAGCAATGGTCGCCGTGCAGGTGTGAAATAAATATCTGGTTAATTTTTGAGAACTTTACTTTGTACTTTCTCAACTGTATTTGTGTTCCTTCACCACAATCAATTAAATAAAACCGCTCAGATACATTTAGTACCTGAGCGGTAGGATATCGTTCTGAAGTGGGCAATGCTGAATTACTGCCGAGAATTGTCACTGAAAATGTCATGAAATCCAATTTGAATTCAGGATTTCAGCAAATATAATTCAATATACTGCCACCTGAAATAAAAAATGGCTGCTCAAAACCAGGCAGCCATTTTAAATAGTAAATTATTTTGACTGAAGACCGTTCCGCATCATGGCTATACCATCCTCGGTGGTTGGTGCTATGTTAAGAACGGTATCAAGCTGGGATACCGAAACCAGTCGTTCAACAGCTGGTTGTAACCCTGCTAATACAAACACACCTTCAGTATTCTTACACAAGCGATTAGCAACCAGTATGGCGCTTAAACCTGACGAATCGCAATAAGTACATTTGCTTAAATCCAAAAGAATATTCTTCTCATTATTTCCGGCCAATAAAACCAATTCTGATTTTAATGATGGAGCAATGGTTGTATCCAATTTCTCTTTTTGGATCTGGACCAGGATAAAATTATCCAATTTGTCAATTTTAAAATCCATCTGGGTTGCCTGATTAAAAATTATAATTAATCCTGAGTTTTTTTATCGCCTGATTCCATTTGATCCTTTAAAGCGGCTAACTCAGTAATATCGCCAAGAGTTGTTTTTTCAAGGTTATCCTTAACTTTTTTCACACTCTTTTTAGCCGGTGATGCGTCTTTTGTTTGAGCTTTTTTAACAGGTTGCTCTTCATTTTTCTTTTCATCTTCAAAAATACGGGAATGAGAAAGAATAATGCGTTTGGCGCTCTTATTAAATTCAATTACTTTAAACTGCATTTTTTCTTCAGCTTTGGCTTGTGAACCATCCTCCTTAACAAGATGTCTGGGGGTAGCAAATCCCTCCACTCCATATTGTAATGCAATTACGGCACCTTTATCGAAAATGTCAACAATTGTACCTTCATGAATTGAATCAACTGTGAAAATTGTTTCAAACACATCCCATGGATTTTCTTCAAGTTGCTTATGTCCAAGGCTTAGTCTGCGATTTTCTTTATCAATTTCAAGAACAATTACATCTATTACATCCCCAATTGATGTAAACTCAGCCGGATGCTTAACTTTTTTAGTCCATGACAGGTCAGAAATGTGTATTAAGCCGTCAATTCCTTCTTCAATCTCGACAAAAACACCAAAATTAGTAAAATTACGTACTTTAGCATTATGTTTACTTCCAATTGAGTATTTCTCTTCAATTTTATCCCAAGGATCAGGTTTCAACTGCTTAATACCTAATGACATTTTGCGCTCATCCCTGTCAAGTGTAAGAACCATTGCTCCTACCTCATCACCTACTTTTAGAAAATCCTGGGCGCTACGTAAATGTTGTGACCATGACATTTCTGAAACGTGAATTAATCCTTCCACACCGGTAGCAATTTCAACAAATGCACCATAATCAGCCATTACAACTACTTTGCCTTTTACAACATCACCAATCTTCAAATCTGCGCTTAATGCATCCCATGGGTGAGAAGTAAGTTGTTTCAAACCAAGGGCAATACGTTTTTTCTCATCATCAAAATCGAGAATAACAACATTTAGTTTTTGGTCAAGCTGAACAATTTCTTCAGGATGAGAAACACGTCCCCATGATAAGTCTGTAATGTGAATTAAACCATCAACGCCTCCAAGGTCAATAAATACACCGTAGGATGTAATATTTTTAACTGTACCTTCAAGAACCTGACCTTTTTCCAGTTTGGAAATAATATCTTTTTTCTGCTGTTCCAACTCAGCTTCAATAAGGGCTTTATGTGAAACTACAACATTTTTAAATTCAGGGTTAATTTTTACCACCTTAAATTCCATGGTTTTGCCCACAAAAATATCATAATCACGTATGGGCTTTACATCTATCTGTGAACCGGGCAAAAAGGCTTCAATACCAAATACATCAACAATCATTCCACCTTTTGTGCGACATTTAATGTACCCTTTAATAACTTCATCTTTTTCAAGAGCCTCGTTTACTCTATCCCATGAGCGCAGTGCCCGGGCTTTTTTGTGCGAAAGAACAAGCTGGCCTTTTTTATCTTCCTGGCTTTCAACATAAACTTCTACCTTATCTCCTATTTTAAGGTCGGGATTGTACCGGAACTCATTACGGCTTACAACACCATCAGATTTAAATCCGATGTTAATTACAACCTCTCTTTTATTCATGGTAATAACAGTACCATCAATCACTTCTTTTTCAGAAATGGTTGAAAGAGTCTGGTCGTACATTTTTTCCAGGTCTTCTTTTTTCTCCTTTACACCAGCTACGTTATCCGACTCAAAACTATCCCAGTCAAACTCAGCATTTGATGTTTCAACGGCTGCCTGAGCAACCATTTTCTCATTTTTTTCGGCGCCGGACTCTAAAGTCTGGCCGTTTTCTTCTAATTCAGTCATTTAATTTGATAACAAACTAATTGGTTAGACAATATGATTACTTAAAAAATTGGTGCAAAATTACCAATTTTCCATCTATTAAAAAACTTATGAATAAATAAAATAACTTTTACCTTATAAAATTTAACCTTTTTTCAAGATTCAGGAATAGGGTTGTTTTTTAAATTGCCAGGTTTACGGGCGTATTAGTTGCAGAATTCTTTGCTGGTGGCATGTGGGTATTCGGTAAAGGTGGAATCATAAACAGCCAAGGCTGCCGAATAGTTTTCAACCGCTATGAGTTTTTCGGCGTTAAAAGTGCGGTGGTGGTAGGTTACATAGTTCTGGCTGATTAAGTTTGTATTGGCCAAAACCAATTGTAATAGCCAGAATGACAAAAGGAGCTTAGTTTTCATGATATGGGGTTAGATTCTAAGATTTAACCCGGATTAGTCATTAGAAAGACAATGAACTAATGACTTAGCAGGGATTAACCCTACCGAATAGTCGGTACAGGCTG
>JBBIVA010000128.1:0-10639 GCA_037439945.1 Marinilabiliaceae bacterium | reverse complement strand
ACTAATTAATTTTTCTTTTTTGCTGAACAGGTGTTTAAACCAAAAGGATAGTAAAGCGGACAAAACCCAATTAAATTGGTTAAAATTAAAACAGCTGCAAACACCAGCAAAATAATCCCCAAAGTACCACTAATAACGCCACTAAAATAAAGAATTGCAATTACGGCAGCCACTATCAGTCTGATTAACCTGTCTGCACCTCCCATGTTTTTTTTCATATAGTACAATTTTTAAATTATTTAATTGTGAATACGGTAACCTACTACCAACTTTTAATAATTTTAAAAGTTGGTAGCTGATGGATTATTTTCATATGTTTTACCAGATAATATTTTGCTAAATCGACCTAACCGGCTTTCCGTTAAATAGTTAGGTTGTTTGTTAAACAGTTTACTAATTTATAATGATATAACTGTACAAAAAATTCAATTTTTTATTACACTAAACAAATAATCTATATATCTAACAAGTTAACAATCAACAAACCCAAAATGTTTATAACCAAAAAATATTATAATTTCAATATGGGTAAACCAAAGTGAAAAGGGTAGTTCAATTATGTAAAAGCAATTATATTAGCCACGTTTATTATTATTTATTAGATTTAAACAGTATTAACAAACAAAACTACTTTATCATAAAATGAATATCCTGGGAATTTCTGGTAGTCCGAACACAGATGGCAATACAGCCTTTTCTGTTAAATACGCTTTAAATTTGATTAGTGGCCCGTCTATCAGCACCAAATACATTTCACTGGGCGAAAGGTTTATAAACCCTTGTGTTGCCTGCTGGAGTTGCCAAAAAGACAAAAAATGTATTTATAATGATATGGATGACATTTATGAGGCACTTCGTTGGTGTGATGGGTTAATTATAGGGTCACCGGTATATTTTGGGATGGTTTCAGGCCAATTAAAAGTTATGATGGACAGATGTGTGGTTTTTAGGCCCAGCTATGATTTGCAGCTGGATTTGTCAGGTAAAACCGGCTGTGGAATTGCTTGTGGTGGTTTTAGAAATGGAGGACAGGAAACAACATTGCAAAACATACAAACGTTTATGCTGCAACAAAATATGAAAGTAATAAATGACGGATTTAACTTTAGCCATGCAGGTGGAACAATAGTTGGTACAGCCCATGAAGATGAACTAGGTTTAAAAACAATTAAAAATCTTGTTAACAACTTAAAAGCCATGGTTTAAATTATTGATTTAATATCATTTGTAAGTTTACCGGAAGTGTTGCTATATTATTGAAATACTCGCTCTCCATACACCTTTAACCCAGCGAATTACCCTCTATCATGAATATCGCACCTTTTTAACTTTTCAATAATAACTAAATGGTTAAAATTTCTGCCTAATTACTTTAAATTGTTGTAATTAAAACATTACTACAATCCGCCAATACTTAATAAAGATTAGTGTTTCTAAGCCAAATTGTGTAATTTCGATATCGGTGAAATAATTAAAAAAAATTGGCTGAAATAAAAGGTTGAAAAATATGAATAAAGTAAAAATCAAGTGCTTAAACAATTATAAAACAATTGAAGTTGAAAAAGGAACCACTCTTTTGGAAGCGGCCAGTGCATTAAATGTGCAACTTAAAAATCCTATTTTGGGTGGAATGGTAAATAACAAGATGCGCGATGGCTCATACGAATTTTACCACCCCAAAACAGTAAGATTTATTGACATTTCCCACCCCGATGGAATGCGGTTATACATAAGAAGCTTATCCTTTGTTCTTTATGCTGCGGTTGAAGAGTTGTTTCCTGAAGCCATACTAAGAATTGAACATTCAGTAAGTAACGGGCTCTATTGTGAACTTGACAATCTGGAATCGGACATGACCCTGCAAAATGTTCTGGATTTGGGAACAAGAATGAGGGAAATGGTGAGTAATAATTATCCATTTATAATGCATAAAGAAGAAACTGACGAGGTTATTAAATTGCTTGAACAAAAAAGACTTTCAGATAAAATTGAATTAATCCGCCACAGAGGACAGGATTACACTACCTTTTACAAAATGGCCGACCATGTGGGGATTTTTTACGGGTACCTGCTCCCATCAACCGGATATTTGAAAGTTTTTGACCTAAACAAATACTACAAAGGAATTTTATTGCAAATACCTAAAAGGTTAAATCCCTCTGAAGTTGAAGATTTGATAATTCAGAATAAAATGTTCGAGATTTTCAGGGAATTCAACCAGTGGAACAAAATATTGAATGTTACCAAGGTTTGTGAATTAAACCGGGCAGCCATAAATGGTAAATCGGAAACCCTTATAAAAGTTACAGAAGCTCTTCACGAAAAAAAAATAGCACAGATTGCAGACCAGATAGCTGCCCGACGTGATAAGCTCAGAATTGTGTTAATTAGTGGCCCATCGTCAAGTGGTAAAACAACATTTGGCAAACGTTTGGCTATACAACTCCTTGTAGCCGGAATTAAACCTTTAAACCTCTCGCTCGATAATTATTTTGTAAACCGTGAGTTTACTCCCCGCGATGAAAATGGCGATTACGATTTTGAAGCCCTTGAAGCAATCGATTTAAAACTGTTTAATGAACATCTGATTGATTTACTTGATGGTAAAGAAGTTGAAATACCCAAATTTTCCTTCGAAACCGGAAGCAGGGTACATGATGGTTCAAAATTAAAAATGTCAAATGAAAATATTCTTATTATTGAGGGAATACATGGATTAAATCCAAATCTTACTCCTGCCATTCCAAGTGATGTTAAATACAAAATTTATGTTTCGGCTCTAACATCTATAAATTTTGATAACCATACACGTATTCCAACTACCGATAACAGGCTGATCAGAAGAATTGTGAGGGATTACAAGTATCGTAAATATTCAGCCCGCGATACTATTTCAAGGTGGTCAAGTGTCAGGCATGGGGAAGAAATACATATTTTTCCGTACCAGGAAGAAGCCGATGCTATGTTTAATACGGCATTATTATATGAATTTGCAGTATTAAAACCATTTGCCGAACCAATTTTGCTTGAAGTACAACCAAACCAGCCCGAGTTTTCAGAAGCAAACCGCTTGTTGAAATTTTTTAGTTATTTTAAGCCAATGCAGCCAAGGGAAATTCCTCCAACATCCATTATCAGGGAGTTTCTTGGAGGAAGCAGCTTTTCATACTAGATCAGAATTTTTTTTTGTGGCAATTTATTAAGGGCTTTTACCAGGCCCTTTTTTTTACATGGTTTAAAAAAAATCAAATTTTTCCCTCAAAATATTTATCAGGCAACCTTTTTAGTCTAAAAAATACTACAAATTATTGCTTTCTATATCTATCTGGGTACCAATTCTACAGTTAAGTTTATTTTAGAGAATTCTTTAAGCCTGGAAGGTAGAATCTCCCTTTCGGTTGGCTCCATAAGTCTTTTTCTAAACACAAAACGGTAGCTATAGTCACGAAGCAATTGAATATTAAAATTACCTTTGCTGTCACTTTGAAAAGTTGCAACTGGTGTTCCATCCGATTTCAATACGGTTATTATAACGTCAGGTTCAACTGATCTGTTTGTTTTATTTATTATAGTTCCTTCAACCAGGGTGAATAACAGAGGTTTAACAAAATCAAATGCATAAATATCGTCACTACCAACACCTCCGGGCCTGTTTGATGCAAAATATCCAGACTTTCCATCGGGTTTTAAAAAAAAGCTGAAGTCGTCATACTGGCTGTTAATTCCATGACCAAGATTTATTGGTTCAGAAAAACCCTTTTCCCCCGGCAAGGTTACAAAAACATCGAGGCCCCCCAGCCCCGGGAGACCACTTGAAGCAAAAAAAAGTCTTCCGTCGTGTGCAATAAACGGAAACAACTCATTACCTGGAGTATTTATATTAGGCCCAAGATTAACTGGTTGCGACAGGAAGCCCCCTTTACGGTCGCTGTAATAAATATCCATTCCACCATAACCACCTGGCATATCAGAAACAAAATATAACCTTTGCTCGTCACTTGAAATTGAAGGATGGGCTATAGAAAAACCCTTCATTTTCAATGGTAATGTTGCCAGAAATTTATCCCATTTGCCTTCATTAAACCGGGTTGTCATAATATCCAATTCACTTTTACCTTCAGGATTTTTATGTGTATTACGGGTTATGTACATTTGTTGCCCATCTGATGTAAAAGAAACTGGCCCATCATTTAACCCTGATTTTAGCTGATGTTGTAGTAGCTCACTCCTTCCGGTTTTATTTACTGAATCAATTTTTGCAGCATATAAATCAAAGAAAGGTTGATTATTCCTTGTATCTCTATGTCTAATAATTGTTTTACCAGGTCGGTTGGATGAAAATACTAAATGGCCATTCCAAATAACCGGACCAAATTCAGAATATTTTGTATTAATATGTAGTTTATTAAGAGTAACCCTTGTAGAATCAGCCATTATTGACAAAAGATAATCATCAGAACTTAAACCCCTTCTCATTGGTTGGGTACGTGTAAGGGTATGGAACCTTGATAGAAACTCCTCTGATTCTTCATATCTTTTTAATGTTCTTAAAGCCATTCCAAGATGATAATAGGTCTCTGCTTCAACATCCGGAAATACAATTGCCCTTTCATACCAATCGGCAGCCATAACAGGCATGCTTAACAACCTGTAACAATCTGATATTCTACGGGTAACATAGTATCTTGATTCGCCTTTAGCCTCAAGTTTCTGATATTGCTCCAGGGCTTTTTTATAGTCGAATTTGTTAAATAGCGCATCAGCCTTCTTTAAAGCCTTACTTTGTGATAATAAATTTAAAGGAAGAATTATCAAAATAAACCACAAAAATCTTTTAACTGACATATCAAAAATATCTTGGGTTTTGAATATTTTCTTTTCTGAAATTAAACTCATAACTAATCATTACTTCATGTGAACCATTCTGATGCGCCATCAATTCATTGGTACTCATATCGTAAGCATACCCTGCCCTAATTTGTGGTGAAAGCTGATATTGCAATATTGCACCAAACCCATTTCCTGGCCTGGCCATTGCCCCAACCCATAACTTATTGCTTATCAATAAACTTATATTAACGTCGTAAGATAAAGGTGCCGAACCTGTTGCCCTAACCAGGAAAGATGACCTTAAATCAAGGTCATTATTAATTGGGAACATATATCCTGCCATTAATAAATATAACCTGCTCTCCTTAGGTGCCTGCACAGTTGTTAATGAGCCATCAGTTCCAATCTTGTTCTCTAAAATACGCGGAGACGATGCTCCAAAATAAAACCTGTTTCCATAACAATAAAAACCAAATCCAAAATTGGGAAGTAATTTGGTATCAATATTATTTGTGTAAGCAGGGTCTTCTGCGCCCACCTCAGCCAGATATCTTGTCAAATCTCTCTGAAAATGGCTGAATCCGGCCTTTAAACCCAGCGACATTTTAACTTCAGATGCCAAAAAAAACTGAAAAGAGTAATCAAAAAATGCATTTGTATTTGTAACCGGCCCTATTTTATCATGAACAACTGAAATTCCTGTACCTAAATTGCGTGAAGCTACCGGAGTGTGAATTGAAAATGTCTGGGTTGAAGGTGCATCTTTAAAACCAACCCATTGCTGCCTGGACATAATCATTGCATTTAAAACTCCACTGGTCCCTGCGTAAGCCGGGTTTAAAGCAAGAGTATTGAACATATACTGTGTGTACAGGGGATCATACTGACTTTTTGCGGAATAAAACAAACCGGAGAGCAAAATGACAAAAAAAGTATATCTTATATTTTTAATCATAATTCGGGTTATCTTTTAATGTAAACACTCCCTTTTAAAAAATTTTTATTATCAAGTACAAGAACATAATAGTAAGTTCCTTCAGGAAGATCATCAGCCCCCATAACATTGGTTGATGCTTTACCGTTCCAGTTATTATCGTATGGTTTCTGATGAAAAACAAGGCTTCCCCATCTGTTAAAAACCGATAATTCATTATTCCTAAAGTCCTTTACCCCCTGGATTATCCAAAATTCATTCACTCCATCACCATTTGGAGAAAAAGTAGATGGTACATTTAATCTATCGCCACAATCATCAAAATCATCAATATAATTTGGTAAACCATCATTATCACAGTCGCCAGTTCTTTCGTCACGGTCGGGAACACCATCATCATCTGAATCCAAATCCCTGTAATCAGGAACCCCATCACCGTCAGTATCTCTGGGTGTATCATCCAAACAGGTATCTGTAATCCCCGACTCTTCAAGGTCTGAAATACCATCGCCATCAGAATCGGAACTCAGATAATCAAAAACATTATCACTGTTTGTATCACGGGTTACGGTCTCAATAAAATCGGGTAAACGATCTGAATCAGAATCTTTGGGTGAAATATTTACAACAATTTGCGATTGTGAACAAGCAATAAGCGGATCACAAACCTTATAGGTTATTACATCGGTATTACAATAAGAACCCGGGTATGAATTATAAATAAATGATCCATTGGCAGTAAGGCTAAATTCACCATAAACTGATGGCGAGGCAGAAATTAAAGTTGATGTCATTATTTCTCCTTCAACTTCTGTATCGTTGATCAATACATTAGCATTTGCTACTGCCATATCTGTCATATTAATTACATCTGATTGCAACCCGGGTGCATCATTTATTGAATTAATTGTAATATAAACTGTGGCTCCACTACATAATGGTGGTTCACCTGAGTCGCAAATTCTGTATTTAAAATAATCATTACCAAAATAATTCAAATTGGGTTTATAAATTATTTCCCCCATTGAATTAATAATCTCAATGGTTCCAAAAAAAGGCCCCTCTGTAGTTAATATTGATGCAGGATTAATGTTGTTATTTGGATCTGTATCATTTATTAAAGGGTTAAATTGTATTAATATATCTTCATTTGTGAAAATACTATCGTTACCGGGTTGTGGCGGACCGTTCCCTGCTATAACCCAAAGGGTAACCTGCGCCTGGGCACAAGCTCCATCAGTATCACAAACTGAATATGTAAAACCGTCGCTGCCAAAATATGTTGCATTAGGCAGGTAAAAAACAGTTCCATTGGCATTTACCGTTGCATGTCCGTGTTGTGGCTGTGTAATAATAGTTACTGATGCCGGATTAATATTATTCTCAGGGTCGGTATCGTTGGCCAAAATAGTCAATATCATTCCTTCTGACCTGACAGGAGTGAAATTATCGTTGGCCGGTTGGGGTGGGTCATTTACCGGGGTTACATTTAAATTAACTGTAGCTGTAGAAGACAACCCTCCCTGATCGGTTAAACGGTAAAAAAAACTATCAGGTCCGTTATAATTTAGTTTTGGGGAATAAACTATTCCACCCGGATTTTTAACTACCTGAACCACACCATTTACGGGCTGACTAACAATTGTTATTACGAGCTCCGAAATCAGGTTATCAACATCAAAATCGTTGGCCAGAACATCAATAAAAACAGAATTATCCTCCTGTAAAACCCTTACATCATTTACCGCAACAGGTGCATCATTAACAGGTAAAATGGTTATTGTAACCCTACCTTCATCACAATAACTGCTTAAGTCACAAACTCTGTAATCAAATGTATCGTTTCCAAAATAATTGGCATTTGGTGTATAGTTTATCCTTCCGATTTGAGTGTTAACAGTGGCCACTCCTTTTTTGGGCTGAGTAACAATTGTAACCGATGTGGGATCAATGTTATTCTGCGGATCGGTATCGTTGCTTAAAACATTTATAGCAACGGTTTCATCCTCGTTAATGGAGATAACATCATCAACCGCTGATGGGGCCTGATCGGACACCTGCACTGATATTGTTGATGTATTACTTCTAAGCCCTGTGGCATCAGACACATTATACTTAAAACTATCGTTACCGGCATATCCAAAATTAGGTGTATAAATTAAGTCACCCGGATTACTACCCAGGGTAATTATTCCGTTTTGCGGGGGTCCGGCAATTAAAATTGTTGAAAAATCTATATCCCCGTCAGGATCTGTAACTAAATTAGAAAGTGGAATTAACACTTGTACATTCTCAGGTGTTGAATACCAACCATTTGTTGAAACAGGTGTATCAGGCACCGGGTTAATTGTAATTGTTACTTTTCCAATATTACTTATCAAGTTGGTTAAATCCCTTACAGTATAATTAAAAGAATCGCCTCCATTGTAGTTATGGTTAGGTGTGTACCTAACAATTCCATTCCCAAGGTAGGAAATAGTACCCTTTGTTGGTGCGCTTACAATTACCAGGCTGGATGGGTCTATATCAGTATCAATATCATTTTGAAGCACGTTTACATTGACAGGGGTATCTTCATTGGTAACTGTGTTATCATCAACAGCCTGTGGCGATACCCTGGCCACATCAATGTAAATTGTACCAGTAACGCATATTGGAGGCAGGGGATATCCAACATCACAAATTTCATAATTTGCCACATCCTGACCATAAAATCCTGTGTGAGGGGTATAACTAATAGTTTTATTAGCCAGAATTATAATTGACCCATTTGTTGGTTGCTTTGTTATTTTAAGCGAACTAAGACTTAATCCTCCACTGGGACCGTCAGCGGCATCATTATCATTTGCAAGTACATTTATTATGGTTCCGGTTCCTTCGGCCGTGTATAAATAATCAGGATTGGCAACCGGAGCATCATTTACGGCAGTTACACTCATTCCAATCCCTGCTGTTGAAGTCAATGCCCCGTCTGAAATGGTATATGTTATCCCAGTAACTAATCCGTTAAAATTTAAAGCAGGTATAAAACTAAAGCTGCCATTTGATAACACAGTTAAACTTCCCTGTGTGAAATTTGCAGTTTGTCCTGATGTATAATTAGTACTGTTTACTGTAAATTGAATTACCGAAATGTTATCTCCATCAATATCTGAGTCATTCTTTAACAAACCATCAGCGGCATTAATGTTTAGCGGTGTATCCTCAATGGCTACATAAGAATCGGTAACAGCGGTTGGAGGGTCGTTAACTGCATTTACTGTTATGGTTAAGGTTGCATTTGACGTGGTTTTTGTATCTGAAACGGTATAGGTTATTACTGGTAAAACTCCGTTATAGTTCAAAACAGGTGAAAAACTGATGCTTCCGTTAGAACTAATTGTTAAGTTCCCCTGTGATAAATTAGCTGTCTGGCCGGCATTGTAATTAGTAGAATTTACATTGAACATAGTTACGGAAATAACATCCCCATCAACATCATAGTCATTACTTAATAAACCTGATGCCGAATTAACATTTAGAGTAATATCCTCTGGTGTTGAATAAGAATTATTCACGGCTACAGGTGCACTATTCTGAATAACCGGTGTAGCCGAATCTTGATTGTTAGCCGGATTAGGATCATTTTCTACAGCTGAAACAGTTGCCACATTCGAATAGTTTGCAGATAAAACTACGGTTGCAATAATCTCAATTGATTTGACAGCATCTTTAGCAATATTTCCAATAGTCCATAGGCCTGTACCGGAAACATAACTTCCATCACCACTAAAGGATTTATATGTATATCCTGATGGCAATGGGTCTGATACTTTAACACCGGTTGAATTACTAGGCCCTTTATTTGTAACTGTTAATGTAAATTTTATTTCATCACCAATTTTTGGATTTAAAATGGATATGGTCTTTGTAATCTCAAGATCGGCCTGCGGTACAGGGGTTACTGTAACAAGCGATGTGTTGTTGCCTGCAACAGGGTCGGCAGTGGCTGAGGCAACCGTGGCGCTGTTGTTATAGGCCCCTCCGGACAATACAGTGGCAACCAGCGTTAGGGTGGCTGAGCTTCCCGGTGCCATATCCCCAACTGTCCACGTGGGCGATGCCCAGCTGCCAACTGATGGCGTGGCGCTTACAAAAGTATATCCCGAAGGAAGGTTATCGGTTACGCTTACGCCTGTGGCCGTGCTGGGACCGGAATTATTTACTGTGATGGTAAAGGTTACATTGCTGCCTACATTGGGCGTGTTGGTACCGGCAACTTTGTTTACCGACAAATCGGCCTGCGGTACAGGGGTTACTGTTGCGGTTGCACTATCATTGGATGGATTTGTATCATTATCGGATGTAACTGTTGCCGAATTGGAATAGTTACCGGTTGCTTTTACACTGCATGTTATATTTAACTGGCTACTGGCTCCAGCAGCAAAGGTTCCTATGCTCCAATGGCCGGTAACCGAATTGAAATTACCCCCACCATCATCAGAAACAAATGTATAGCCATCGGGCAAAATATCTGATACGCTGACTCCGGTTGCATTAAATACTAAATCTTTATTTTCAACTGTAATTGTAAAAACCACATCGCTGCCTACATTAGGCACCGGGTTATTCACAACCTTGTTTATCGACAAATCAACCTGTGATAATAATGAAAAAGGAGATATTAAGGCAAACAAAAGAAGTAAAAGTCTCTTCATGATTGGCTATTTTCATTGTAAACCGAACCCTAAAATTACAATACACTTTTGCTAATTGCACTATTTTTTGATTAAAAGGCCATTTATTGCTGCAAAGCTTTATCTAATGATGATTATTTAGACTAATTAACGTGAGTTCGATGTAATAATTTTGTAATAAAATTTAAAGCATAGAGTT
>JBBIVA010000127.1:0-10843 GCA_037439945.1 Marinilabiliaceae bacterium | reverse complement strand
AGAATTGAACTTTTGTCCCGTTAGGGACAAAACAACTTTTTATCGGATAGTAGTGGAAATTTATTAAAGTCTGTTTTTTTAAAGAGTTAAAATTATAATCGCAGGTTTGCTGAAATAAAATTTTGCAATCAAAAAATTGAGAATATTTTTTTTGATTAACAATGTTAATAATCAAATATAACAACAAATTGTGGTTAATAATTTCAATTCGGGATAAACATATAATGGATTTAATTGTGACATATTTTTTCCACCAGAAATCAATTATTAATTGTTGCTTAGGATACAAATTTTCCAATTTTTAACGTTAATATTTTTAATTTAATGGCAAGAATATTTATTTGAATTATATTAATTTTACAATTGGGCCTGGTAAAAAATAAATTTGGTATGTTGTTTCTGTTTAGCGTATTAAAGTTATAGCTTAATAGCAGGTAAACATAAATGGTTATTTTGGGTTAATTATTAATATAACATCATAAAATAAATTACATTATTTAAACAATACAAATGGGTTATTTTTTTAAGAGGCACCTTAAAAACGAATAAAAGTCATTCAAAATTTTATAATAAATTAATTTCAATAAAATGAAAAATAATAGAAATAAGTTACTGTTATTAAAATCCATTGCAGTTTTATTTGTAATTTCTTTACTGATTGCATGCTCAACAGTTCCTATTACAGGCCGCAGACAATTGAGCCTGATACCTGAGTCTGAATTATTAAGTATGAGTTTTACTCAATACGATGCTTTTTTAAAAGAACATAAACTTTCAACAAATAAGGAAGAAACTGAAATTGTAAAAAGAGCAGGTAAAAAAATTTCCAATGCTGTTGAAAATTATTTCAGAGAAAAAGGATGGTCAAGCCAACTGGCTAATTTTAAATGGGAGTTCAACCTGGTTGATGATCCTGCTGTTAATGCCTGGTGTATGCCGGGCGGAAAGGTTGTATTTTATTCCGGAATTATGCCGATATGTAAAGATGAAACCGGCGTGGCGGTTGTAATGGGGCATGAAATTGCCCATGCAGTTGCCAAGCATGGTAGTGAACGGATGAGCCAACAACTGGGAGTACAGGCGGGGGCCGTAGCCCTTAGCGTTTTGTTGTCGGAAAAACCCCAGGAAACGCAAAATCTGTTTATGACCGCCTATGGTGTTACTACAACGGTTGGTATGGTTTTACCGTATTCAAGATCTCATGAGTATGAGGCTGACCGGCTGGGATTAATTTTTATGGCCATGGCAGGTTATGACCCTTCCGCCGGAGTGGAGTTCTGGACACGGATGTCATCCCTGGGCGGGCAAAAACCACCGGAGTTTTTAAGTACACACCCTTCAGACGATGCACGTATTAAAAACCTGCAAAAAGTTCTCACCGAGGCACTTACTTATTATAAGAAATAATTAATAGCAGTGTTTAAAAGCATATTACTTGTTTGGCCAAAACATGAGTGCTTTATAAGCAAATTTGGTTTTTAAAATAGTTTTATAACACTATCACAAAGAGTCAGGTTAAAAAAGTGAATAATTTTTAAGGCCAATTTCTGCATCAGGAAAATTCTGTCAGGAAAATCAATTTTATTGGCGTTTAAAAACATGGGCTGGTTGAGTGGGGCGAGTACCATGATTTTATCCCATAAAGTTGATTTTTAGTGGCGATATAAGTTTTTGTTGTAAAAAAAAAACTTACAAAACTACAATATAAGTGTAACTGCTGCCTTTGCCAGAAATTCCGGTTTATCCGGAACTTATTTTTTTTGCTGTTGTGGGGCAGATCGGATAATGAATACCATTTTAAGAAAAACACCAATAAAACGGGTCCCGTAATTTAAGGACGGGTTCCAGCTATTTATAGGGACAGGCAATACGATCTTAATCAAAAAATTATTTACGGATGAAAGAAAGTAAAGGGCCCGGGCGGCTTGGGCATATAACCGATGAATGTATTTTCTCCGGACGATAGTGACATTTTATAAAGAAAGTAAGGTAAAAAAGCAATGCAAATATTGTATTTGGCTTGCCCCCAAAAATAAAAAACATGAAATCCCAAATAATTTTATACATGGTTTTTATCAGATGAGGTAAATCAACAGTAAAATAGTAACAATCGAAATGCTCAAAATTATGAAGCAGCATTATAGTGTGAATGGCAAACCCGCTTAATTAATAAACCACGCCTTTCCGCAATGTTTTTTTATTAGTTACCATCAGGCCCTTTCTTTTTTTATAAAAACTAACATCAGCATAAAAATTGCCTGAAAATTTTACATAAATCCCTTATTTTACCTTTTTGTCTGCCTTTAATATTCATTTGTCCACTACATCTTTTTTCCCAGGGTTTTAAATTTGTTAATTATTACAGTAATCTTGGTATAGCCATATTTAAAGTAATTCATTATTAGATAATGGCAGTTTTAATTTGATAATCATAAAAACTTTAGAGAAAAATATTAATACAGTAATAAAATATAAAATTACACTACTGTCCGATAAATTTTTCGATAAGATGCTATAATGCCAACTAATTGAGGTGTCCCTACAGGACACTGAAAATTGGGGTCGGTTCATCTTTACCGATATTCTGTACCTGACGGCACAGTACCGTTAGGGACTAAAGATCGGTAAAACACTTAATTGAGAATTGAACTTTTGTCTCGTTAGGGACAAAACAACTTTTTATCGGATAGTAGTGATAAAATTATTTAACCAGAATTTTAAGGGCGGGCATGATTCGCAAAACCATTAACCCGGAAAGTAATTTATCATGCAAATTACTTCCCCGTAAAAATTATTTCAGATGAAAAAATTCTACTTTTTTTGCCTGGCTTTTTTCATTGGGGTTGCTGTTATTGCACAGGATTTACTTTACTCAAATAATTTTGAGAATGGTGTAGGTGGTGCAACCATAATAGGAAATGGAGCCATAGTAACTGTTTCAGATCCCGGCTTTGGTAAAGTTTTTCACAATGCTTTAGGAGGCCAGGGAATCAGAACAAATTATTTATTATTACCCACCAACATTTTTGCCAATTTACAGGCTTCTGGCAAAAAGGAGTTAACCATTGGATTTTGGGTTAATAAAGGAACGGCCGCAAATTTTTTCTGGTCGCCCATTTTTTCGGCCTACGGTGCTGCTCCACAGGCCGGAGGTAATACCTGGCCAATGATGGTTTTACAAACCAGGTTAATTCTACAGGTAAATAACAATGGCTGGTGTGATTTTACAAACGCACAAAATACCACAGGGCAAAATCTTGTTTCAACCACATACCTTGATTCCGGTACATGGCAATATTACACGGTTGTTTTAACCGAAACTTCGGCAAAGATTTATATAAACGGGGTTGTTCAAAATACCTGGAACCTGACCGGTGTTGCCGACGGAGGTTCAGTGTCAGGTTTATTTACAAATGGTTCGGCGCTTACCTATATTTGTTTGGGAGGAAACCAGGCCTGGAATTGGGCTGATCCTGACCCTGCTTTTATGTATGATGATGTTGTAATTTTCTCTAAGGCACTTTCGGTAAATGATATTTTGGCTATTGTAGCTGCCAAATCAACTTCAACTTCAATAAATAATATTAAGTTTTCAAGGGGCGATTTGGTTGGAGATGAATATTACAATATTTCTGGTGCTAAGGTTAGTTCAGATTATAATGCCCTTACCCCGGGTATTTATATTAAGAAATCAGTTTATAGCAGCGGTGAGGTTAAGAGTACTAAAATTGTAAAAAGTAAAAAATAGATTATTGACTTCTATAAATTTATCTGCCATAACAATATAGGCTGGTGTTTAAAACGTTTCGTTTTATTGTAAGTTTTTTCAAAGTAAATGTATTTTGTTTAATAGCATATTTCCGGATGGAAATATGCTATTTTTTTAATTACAGAAAAATAAACTGACTCTGAATGACAATTTTGTATTTAATGAGTCACCAGGCTGATTGTGAATTAATGATTATGATATGGTCAATTTTAGTTTTAACTATTTCGTTCAATATTTTATAATACTTCAAAGAAGCAATCTTTTATAACCTTATGGTATTTATGGTCATTGCCATATTAAACAGCCACCGGGCCTCAAAAGCAAAAACCGGTTTTTATTTATTCTTTTATACATCTAACAGATAATCCAAAATTCCGGTTAACTGGTTCCCTGTATGGATTTGCAAACCCACTATAAACTCTTTTAGTCCATGAGAAAAACTCAAAGCTTTCATTGGCCGACCAGTAATACCCGTTGCTGGCCATAGTATGGAAATTACCATTTAAACCATTCCGGTAACCACCAGGCATTAATGAGAAGCCACAATTCGAAATTGTATCGGAAAATTTATGCAGCCAAAATGTTTCAGCACCATTTTTCAGGGCTTTACCGGCTAAATTATATCCTCCTAAATATCCAATTAATATTTCCCAATCATCCTTTGTAGGAATTCGCCAACCTTCAGGGGCTATATTTCTTGCATCGGATACCGCATACCAGTTATATAGCAAACCAAATTCCTTTATTAATTCATAGTTGTTCATATAAACAGTGGTTGCACCGGAAAAAGTTCCTGCCCATAAAGAATCGTTGATTATAAAAGGGATTGAGTCACCGTTTCGGTATCGCGATACCTTTAAATTATCAATCATCCAAACTTGTGAACCAATTTGCAGAGTTCGGTAACAATTACCATCTATATCCTTAATAATTTCCAAAGAACCTGGTTTACAACCTAAAATGGAAAATAAACTTATTATTAATAATCTGTTTACCATATTAATTACAGTTATCAATTTAAATTCTATAACTTAAGATATTTTGTTATCATTATAAAGCTTAAAAATAATAAAATGAATCACTATTTTTATATTAATTTATTCATTTCCAAAATTTAATAATTGCCACTTATGAAATTGCAAATTATATTATTGTTAGTTTTATTTACATGCTGCCAATGTGGATTTATTCAAAAAGAAGGTTGTACCGGAATACATGATAAAATGGTTGAGAGTAATGTTGATTTATTACCGGATAATTTATTTATGCTTTCAAACGAGGCTAAATTATATATCGGAAATATTTTTCCGGGTGCAAATCTGGCAGAAATTGCTGATTATGAGAATTTATGGTGGTCATTTTATGATAAAAGCAATAATACCCTGTCGGTTTCAACCGATATTAATGACGATCAAATAGTTGATTATGCAGTAATAATTCGGGATTCAGAAAATTTAAGGTTGCTTTTTCTTATAGGTAATGAGAATAATTTTATACCTTTTATTATTGAGGATTTTAGCCAAAATTTAAATGATGGAAAGCTAAGATATGGAATAATGATTACACCTCCCGGACAGATTGATGTTATTACTGAAAAAGGTGAAAAATCGCTTATTTTACCCAGAAATGCTATTTCTTTATATGAGTATGAAAAACTGGTTAGAGTTTATTATTGGGAAAGAGGTGAGATTAAATCGTTTGATTGTATATAAAAATGAGGCTAAATAATAATTTATAAGGAGTTAAAATTAAAGGAGGCTGTCTCAACAGTTTTTTAAAGACTATTAGAATTGAATATTTGAAAAACTTTTCGGATAGGAGTACGAATAAAAAGAGGGCGTCTCGGACTTTTGAGACACCCTCCTAGATTTTTCAGGTAAATAACCGCATTTGATTTAGTTTGATTCAAACATGGTTAAATTATTTTACCAAAAATAAATGAATGATTTGGTTTAAAACTTGGTTTTTTTCTTGTATCCTACCATCTGCCATTAGCAGCAGTATAAGTCTGACCATTTACTATTGTTATACAATTTGATGTACGTACATGCTGAACATTTGGGTTACAGCCGGAAACGGTTCCACCATTAACCCTGGTGTTTGATGCATCTTCAAGGAAAATTCCATGACTGGTGTTGTTGGCTATATCAACTGTATTAACAGTAGTGCCATTGCTGCCCGATACGCTGAAAAAGCCACGTCCCGAGTTACGGGAATAAACTCTTGCACAAGTTACATTTGGTCCGTTTGAATTAGCCACCCTGAATGTGGCATAACCGCCTCCGGGATTATTACCTGTTCCTGTAACTGTTCCTACTGTACCATTTCTTGATTGGTTTAATATCAATCCGCAACCGGTAGAATTATTTACCGTTACATTACCAATTGAGAAACCATCAAGACCGTAGGTTTCAATACAATGGGTTTTTGAACCGTTTATATTAATGGTTCCATTAATAGTTAGGTTCCTTGTTGCAGCAGTGCTATTATCAACCCTGATACCCAAACCGGCAGTCTGATTAATTGTACATCCGCTTATTATCATGTCTGTACAACCTTTGAACCAAATTCCATATCTAACACGCCCTGTAATTACAATATTGCGTACTTCAATATTGGTTTTACGGTCGGCCTGCACGGGAACAATCAGGTCGTCACCGCTATTGCCATTAACCGTGCAACCATTAAAATTTAAAATGGTATAGCTTTGCATGTTTATGGCTTTAATAGCTCCTCCACTTGAACCTGAATCACCGGAGTTTTTGATATTAACCGTTCCTTTTGATGTACGCCCGGCCGGTAAACTAGCTATTCCCGCGTTTACTGCAGCGAACATATCGGTGCCCGTATATACAGTTGTACCCCCATTTCTGGTTGTCCAGGTTGATCCTGAACGGGTAACTTCTGCTGTAAGGGTACCTGATTTTAATGAACCTCCATTATCGGCAACACCAACATCTTCAATTTCTTTACTACATCCTGAAAGTGAGAGTACCAGAACTACGGTTATTGCCATGAATAACCGGCCTGAAAAGAGATTTTTTTTCATAGAAATAATTGTTTTAAATGGTTATACTGATTGGTTTTTGGTAAAATAATCCTGAAAAATATTTTTTAATGATATAATTTTCAATGTTTTATTAGTCAAACAAATACATTATTTTTGCTGCACAACATATGTTAATATCAACCATCAAAATCCATCAGCCTCACACCTACCCCTGTAGATTCTGAAACCCTATTACCTATGATTTCTTCTTTTTTTCCTCCTTCTTAATGTGCAATAAATGGATTCTCTACCTTTAATCCGTTTACTTTAACATTTAAAATCTCTGATTTTTCAACATTGTCAAAAATAAAAAGTGGGCGTCCATCCTTTTTCTCGAAATGGAACCGAACATTATTGAACAACACCCCACGGGCATGCCTTACATAAAAACCAGAGGCAGGTATTGTCCCAAACATCCAAGGTTCGGGGTAAACCTTCTCATTTTCGGGAACAACTCTTTTTCCATCTTCCTCGGTAAACCCTCCTTTAAAGTAAATGTTAATATTACTGAACGATACATCTTCAATGTAATAGCCGGGTATGCCACTGATTATGCATGAGTATTGCGAGTCGGCATTATAAACGTTTATGTTACTGATATTAATCCGGCGCATTGCACCAACGGGCCTCCCCATTGGGCTGCGTTGGCGTGCGCCCAATCGAAGAAAAATGGGGGCGTTTACAATATCGCGCATTGTTATGTTACTAATAACCAAATCTTCCATGTGCCCCCCATCAACTACCTCCAGTGCCAAGCCCCTGCATCGCTCAAAAATGCAATTGGTTATAGCAATATTTTTAAATCCACCACTCGATTCGGTCCCAAACTTTATCCTTCCACATGTAAATCCCTGATCAGGAGCCTGGGGTTCATCGGTTTCCCATTTGGCGGTATGTGCAGTTCCGTTATCAAAACCCGAAACATAACAACCTGTAATGGTTACGTTTTGCGTGTCTTTATAATATCTGAGCCCGTAACTTGATTTGAGTACTATAGCATCATCCCACGGTGAATTTATGCTGCAATCGGATATTCTGACATTACGGCAACAGTCAATATCAAAACCATCACGGTTTGTATCAACCTTTAAGTTGGTAATTGTTAAATTATCTACTCCGGTTGCAAGTACCGCAATGTGACCGCAATGTAGCATTGAAAAATCGCGCAAAGTAATATTGTTGCATTCTTTTAATGCAATAGCTTTGTTTCCAACTCCGTGCAACCTGCTTTCTTCCCTGGTAAGCCCTTTACCATATATAAGCCCTGAACCGCAAATAGTAATGTTTTTTTCTCCTATGGCCCACATAAGGGAATTTTTCCAATGGCTATGGCCAAAATCCTGGTACGGATTGTCAGGGTTTGGTTCAGGGGCATCATATCCTTCTCCCTTTCCGGGACCGGGAAATGCGGCGATAATTGTTGCACCCGATTCAATATACAAAGTGATATTACTTTTTAACCTAATTGAGTAACATAAATAATCACCAGCCGGAATATAAATTGTTCCTCCGCCATTTTCAGAAGCTTTTAATATAGCATCATTTATTGCTTGAGAATCAATTGTTTTACCATCGCCAACAGCGCCAAAATTTTTAATATTATAAGTTGCTGCACCTGTGTTTATAATGGCGAAAAGTAAAAAGCAAATTAGTATGATATTTTTTGTCATTTTATTAATTTTAATCGGGGGTTGATTTCATCCATTGGCTTTCAGGGTGGACCTCGTAGCTGCCTGTTTTATATAATTTGGGAAGCATAAAATAGTTGTAATCGGCCTTTGGGTTTTGCCTGTAAAAGCAAAAGTAAATTTCACTGTTATTTTCAATTTCAAAAGTTGCCGATAAAGCAGGGGCATCAGTTTTTTTACCGGAATTGAATAAACTCAAAGGCGATTGCTGTTTGTTGGCATCTGATAAACGGATAACCGATGAAGGAGGTACCAGCGCTTCAAAGATTCTTAAACGGCGGCTTGAACCATAATAAACAGTAAATGAATTACCTTCAATGCTGAATACATTATTTTTGCAAAATTCGGGTTTAAGGAGATTTTCATTTTTAACCGGTGAAACTGTTTCACCCAGGCAACCACCATAAGCCCAAAATAGTTTTATCTCAGCCGGTAACACGGTTTGTTCAATTTTTATAATAAAACCCTTGGTATCAATTAAAGAACGTTGGTAAATTTTTAGAACCCCACCTTTTAACCATTCATGCTTAATTGTGTAAATTGTTTCATGTCCGTTTTTCTTAACCTGAACGTTTTTTAATTCGGTTAACCATAAACTCTCATTATTATTTATGATGCCCAATCGCAATGTACCCTCAAGTTCTGGGGTAAGAACAGAAAAATCGGCCATTTGCGCCACAAGCTGAAATTGTACTAAAATCAGGGTTATAATTTTTATTAATCTTTTTTTCATCATAATAAAATTAATTTTTGAAGGTATGATATCTTGTCCCGATACATCGGGGGCACTCCTCACAAACATTCGGGATTTGCTTCATCCGTTAATTATTTTTAGTTTCCATCCGGTTTTTCGGTTTCAAAATATGGACTGTTATACCAAACAAATTTTTTAAATTCATCGGGTTTGTATGGTGACCAGGTCTTACATTTATGTATAAATTTTTTTACAGGTAAATCAATTTCTATAATTCCATTAATTACACACTTTGCCACCTGGGTTGCCCCAAAAGGGTTAAAATGGGTATTATCCTGGAGAGGTTTTATCTGGTTGGGAAATGAATTTGCCGGATAATGCACAAAGGCGTTTTTAGAATTTTCAACTCCCATTTTTTCGAACAAAATTTTTGTTTTCTCATGAAGGTCTATCAATGGCACATTCAAATCAGTGGCAAGTTGTTTCATTGCTTGAGGATATTCACCATGAGTATTTACAATTTGGCCACTTTTGTTAAAATTACGACGTTGAGTGGGTGTTAATAGAACAGGGATTGCACCAAGCGCGCGTGATTCAATGATCATTTCTGCTAAACTTTTATAGTAGTGTAAATATGGCCCTTTGCCTTCTCCTGTTTGTTTTTGATCGTTATGGCCAAATTCAATGAATATATAATCACCTGGCTTAATTACAGTTAAAATTTTTTTAAACCTTTTTGCCGCTATAAATGTATTTGCTGATTCACCCGATTCAGCATAATTGGCAAAGGAAATATTTGTGTCAAAAAATTTTGTTATAATTTGTCCCCAACTAGCCCATGGCTCATTGTCCTGATCAACAACAGTTGAGTTCCCACACAAATAAATGGTGGTAACATTTTCAGCTGGGCTTACAGATATTTTTTCCACACATGGGTTTATCCCTGCAAATTCTAATGATAAATTATTATCCCAGTTAAGTTTGTTCTTTTCCCTTTCCTTAATTCTAACATGTTCTGAATCAGAAATAAAGGTATTACGTTTATTAATAATAAATGAAACCTCTTTGAACCTACCTTTTCTGGTAATAATTGGGTCGAAGAACAACCTTCTGGATTCACCACGGATTACAGTATGCCCTTTTTCATTCTTTGATCCAACAACCACTTTAACAAGATAATTTCCATCCGGGACATTTTCTATCGCTAAAACACCATTTACAATTTTTTCCATAGGTTTATCAATAATAAAAACCTGTGAAAAAACTGATATATTGATTGTAATTAAAATGAAAAGTGTAATGTATTTCATCCGTTTTTGTTTTTAAAATAAGGCCGGATAGCCTTCCGCGCCGCGGAACAGGTTGTGCCGATAAATCGGGGAAACCCGGCGTGATCGATTTTGACTTCTGCAATTTTCGATTCATACTTGTTTCCCAATAAGTGGTGACAAGTTGTGTTTAACGAATCATGCCCGTTTCATATTATATTTTCTAGCATTTCAAATAATAAATTATTGAATTTGTCAGGGTTTCAAAACTGTTTTGAATGACCTTTTTTTTTAACTTTTGAAAAAAAGACCCGGGTTATATTAATCCCGGATTAGTCATTAGAAAGGCAATGAACTAATGACTTAGCCGGGATT
>JBBIVA010000126.1:0-11153 GCA_037439945.1 Marinilabiliaceae bacterium | reverse complement strand
ACCAAAACCTCTTTTCTTGCTTTTAATTCTTCAAGTACTTTCTTGAGGTTAGCTAAATGTTGCTTACTTGTTTCGAGCCGTTGAAGGGTTTTAATCCTTGTCTCATTTTTCCAATTGGTATCCAGTGTAAACATCTGTAAGTAAAATTCAGTACCAACAGTCAAATTAGTAAGGTATTCGTTCCATCCATCAATGGTTTTAGAGGCAGGTACACCGCTTGTTTCGTTAAATTGTTTGTTGATGTATTCGAGATACATATCCAGTTCCTTCACAAACAGGTTGGGCCTGTGCGGTGAACTAATAAGGTTGATGCGACCATAAATATGGTCAACCATCTCTTTTAACGAAGCTTTTCGGTTAAAATACGCCAGGTTTGGACCAGGGCAAACCGATACTCCGGCGCCTTCATTTTTGGTATCTAAACCGTGCGATTTTAGTGTAGAACTTCCCAAGCCATTACAAATACAGGCTTTTGCTGTAATACGGTTAAACTCAAATTGGTATTCGGTTTCGGTTAAACCTTTTTTGTTTAGGTCGTCAATTTTTTGTTTTTGGTATTTACGCGAACCGGTACAAATTTGATCACCATTTGAATCTATATTCAGTAAAAGGAACTTTTTGGTGCAGGCTGCCCCCGGGGCCCCTCTTTTTATTCTCTCCTGCTTCTCAATATCTTTTGAGTTTCCTTTAACATTGTTAAATAAAACACCAACAGGTGATATGTCGCTTAAATAGAAATCACTTTCACCTGCTTTAGCCAGTAATTCAATAGTTTCATCATCAACTGAAGTAACTTCGGGAACCAGTAAAAATGGTGACCCCCATCCAATACTGTCAAGATTATATTTTTTTAAAAGATAATTGTGTTCTTCGGCAGTTCCAACCCCACCTTGTGCAGTTAATTTCATAGGGGGTGCCGATTGAGGTGTTGGTTTAGATTTTGCATCAAGGGCTTTAGTATAAATTTCGAAAAGTTCTTTATGAAGCAACTCCCTGTTTTTACTAAATTCATCTAAAATAGGCCCCATAAGGTAACCCTGGGTGGCAAATGCATGGCCCCCACAGTTTAACCCCGATTCAACCCTGAATTCTGATACCCACAATCCTTTTTTTGCCAGAAATTTTCCCTGAACAATTGCTGAGCGGTAATCTGATACTTTTAAAATTATTTTTTTTCTGAATTCGAATTTTTCATTGGGGTAGAAATCATCAAATTTTTCGAGGTAATTGTATAACCTTGGATTCATGCCCGCCGAAAGTATTAATGATGATCCAAGATCACTTTGGGCAAATCCTCTTAGGGCAGAATGGGCATCATTGAATTCTGATGGTAGTTTCTCCCCGTCATAAAAATTATCCTTGTCGAGTTTTGTCATAATGTTTACATCAATACTCCCGGGTATTAAATACTTTTCAATTAATTCGTTAATCAAATTGGGTTTAGCCTGGCTAATTGCAGTTTTTAGCTTCTCTCCTAATTCTGAAGTTGATGGCAAAAGTGCAATAAACTTTTCCAGTTCATTATGTTTCTGAATTATAAGCTCTTTATATTGAATTAATTTTTGGTTAACTATATTATTAACCAAATTTAAATATGCAGTTATTCTGTCGGCTCTTGAATCTTTGTTTATCGCAGTAATTGGTTTAAAGCTAAATCCAAATTTTAAACAATAAAACTCCCTCATTCGCTCGCACAACATATCATCAACCAACGAAATTGCTGATGATATTCCCAAATGAGCCACTTTAATGGGTGTATCAATGGTATATCCAATTCCCATAACAGGTACATGAAAAGTGTGAAGTAACATAATAATTAAATATTAAGGTTGTTGATATTGATAAAGGGTTTATGATATGAAACTGGAGTATTGTAGTAAATATACTACGATGGCTGCTTTTAAGGTGATTATCAAAAATGAAGGTTTTAAAATTAAGCCATCATTTCTTCGGTCAAAATTAATTATTATTAAAAACCGGAAATAAAAAAATAAAAGTCAAACCAGCTTTTTGGGATGGAAATTCGGTTGTTGGGGTGATTAACATTTTCAAATCTCACAATTATTACATGGTATTTTAACTAATACGAAAGTTAAACCCCGGTTGGTCGAAAATTCGGAACATTTGTAATACTGCGTAACAGGATTGGGACCAATTTTTACTACAGGTCAAAATTCTTACATTTGCAATAAAAATTGATGCCTGCTACGTCTGTTCAAAGTTTTTTAATAGCAATGGCAAAATGAATTATAAAATATTTAAAAGTGATATATCCGGAGGCATTTGAAAGTAAACTGAAATTTGAGAAAATACGTGAATTTATTGCGGAATTTTGCTTAAGTGGTTTGGGTAAGGAAAGAGTTTACGAAATCTCATATTCAGAAAGGTTTGATGATGTTAAAATCTGGCTTCAACAAACCGGTGAAATGCTTCGGCTTGAACTGGAAGGGGATGAAGTTCCGGTTTCTTACGTTTTTGATTCAAGAACCCCACTGAAAAAAATCAGGGTTGAAGGATTGTTTCTTGATGAACATGAATTGTTTGATTTATACAGGTCCTTGGGTACCATTAAGGATATTATAAGGTTAATTAATTCAAAAGATGTTGATGCCTATCCAAGGCTACACGGTTTGGCTTCACAGGTAAAGGTTTACCCTGCTGTTACCGACAGAATTGATAAAATATTAAATAAGCAAGGGTTGATAAAGGATAATGCATCTCCTGAGCTTTTCCGTATAAGAAAAGAAATAGTTGAAAAGCAACAAGCAGTATCAAAGCGTATGCTTGGGTTACTAAAACAGGCACGTCAGGAAGGGTTAATTGATGCCGATGTTGGTATTAGTATAAGAGATGGCAGGGCAGTAATCCCGGTTATTTCTTCGTTTAAACGTAAATTACCGGGCATAATTCATGATGAATCTGCCACCGGAAAAACTACATATATTGAACCCGCCGCCATTGTTGAGCTTAACAATGAAATCCGTGAATTAAACTACACTGAGCGCCGGGAGATTGTTAAAATTCTGATTGAAATATCAACCTTTATAAGGCCCTATCTTGAAGATATCCTTTACTCATATGAATTTTTAGGTACAATAGACTTTGTTAGGGCAAAGGCAAGGTTTGCACGAAAAATAAATGCAATCTTACCTGAATTTGGAAATACAACAAATATGAGGTGGATTGATGCAAGGCATCCATTGTTATATCTTCAAAACCTTGCCCTTGGAAAGCCTGTTGAACCTTTAAATATTGAGTTTTCACCTGATCAACGTATTATATTGATTTCAGGCCCGAATGCCGGTGGAAAATCAGTTTGCCTCCAAACTGTTGGATTATTGCAGTATATGTGGCAGTGTGGACTTTTGGTACCTGTAAAAGAAGGGTCAAAAATGGGTTTCTTTAATCACATTTTACTTGATCTGGGAGATGAACAATCTATAGAGAACGATTTAAGTACTTATAGTTCTCACCTGCTTAACATGAAAACTTTTTTAAAATACTGTGATACCAAATCACTTTTATTAATTGATGAATTTGGAACCGGCACTGAACCAATGTTAGGTGGGGCTATTGCTGAATCAGTTTTGGCGCAGTTAAACAAACAGGGAGTTTTTGGAGTTATAACAACCCATTATACAAATCTGAAACATTTTGCATCTGAAAGCAAAGGTATAGTTAATGGGGCAATGTTATTCGATACTCACAATATTCAGCCCCTTTTTAAACTCGAAATAGGACAGCCGGGGAGTTCCTTTGCTTTTGAAATAGCCCGTAAAATTGGGCTTCCTGAAGAAATTTTAATAAACGCAAAGGAAAAACTGGGTGAGGGGCATATCAATTTTGATAAACATTTAAGAGAAATTATTCGGGACAAACGTTATTGGGAAAACAAACGCAACTCAATAAAGGAGCGCGAAAGAAGGCTTATTGATGTAACAGAAAAATATGAAGGGCAACTTGAGCAAATTACAAGAGAGCGTAAAGATATACTTCAAAAAGCAAAAGAAGAAGCAGCAAACCTTCTGTCCCGAAGCAACAGGGAAATAGAAAACACTATAAGAACTATAAAAGAAACCCAGGCTGAAAAAGAAAAAACAAATTTAGCCCGTAAAAATTTAAGCAATTTACGAGATGAAATTAGTTCGGAGAAGTTGGTTAATAGTGAAATATATGAAAAGCTTGCTTCTAAAATGCAAAGAATTAAGGAACGAAAGGAAAAAAGAAAGGAAAAAGGTTCAAAAAAAATTAAAGAACCTGAACCTGAAGAGAAATTAGCTGTAAAGAAGGATTCTTTAGCGGAAATTATCCAAGGCGATATGGTATTGCTGGAAGGACAACCTATACCCGGAGAGGTTATGGAAATTAAGGGGAGAGAAGCTTTAGTTGCCTTTGGGAATATAGTTACTAAAGTGAAAATTAACAGATTGAAGAAAATAAGCCGTAACGAATGTAAAAGGGAAGTTCGCCAACTAAATTCTGTGGCATCAGGTCTTGCGGAACGTATCAGAGAAAAAAAACTCAATTTTAAACCCGATATTGATATTCGTGGTTTTAGAACAGATGAGGCCATTGATAAAGTTATGGTCCACATTGACGAAGCGGTTTTATGCGGTGAGAAACGTGTGAGGATTTTGCATGGTAAAGGCAATGGCATTTTAAGGAAAATGATCAGGGAGTTTTTAAGTACCTTGCCTTTTATTTCAAATATGGCAGATGAGCATATTCAATTAGGGGGTACAGGTATTACAGTTGTTGATTTGGATTAAAACGTTATAGTTTTATGGGATTTATGATTTTTTTTTGAATTTAATTTATAATATTAAGTGTATAACAAACAAACATATGCCTTTTTATTTCGTTTAACGTTTGAGGCAGGTTTAAATAGGCAGTTTCCAATTAAATTATTTTATTGATTATGTATAGAAAAATTATTTTTATCAGGTTGGTTACTACTATTTTGGCCATGAGTATAAATTTGGGGTATGTAGTGGGGGTTGGAGCCTATCCAGAGCCACAGGTAATAACCCAACCCGATGGTTCAAGGCTCACAATTCAGTTACATGGAGATGAGTGGTATAACTGGGTTGCTACAACAGATGGGTACAGGATAATATCAAACCAGCAGAATATATTTGAATATGCAATAGTACTTAAGTCAGGTGCCATAGTACCATCCGGGGTTAAAGTGTCCGAAATTGAAAATCGCAGGGCAGTTGAACAGAATTTTTTAAAGACTATTTCAAAGGGGCCGGGAATAAATGGTGAAACCATTCGTAAAATAAGGGATGAAAGACGTAATGGAATGCTTAAAAGCGGAACTGTTTCAACGTTTTTCCCCACAAAAGGAAAACGTAAACTATTGGTAATTTTAGCAAACTTTAGCGATACAAACCCTTCATACACCAGGGCTGATTTTAACAGGTACATGAATGAATCAGGTTACAATGGTACCGGAAGTTTTAAAGATTTTTATCTTGAAAATTCACGCGGTCAGCTCGAAATAACATCTGTAGTAACCGAATGGGTTACACTGCCTAAACCCCATGATTACTATGGGCCAAGAGCTGCCTGGGGGGAATTTGCCTATACTTCAATAAAAACTGCAAGTGAACAGGGAGTTGATTTTTCTAACTTTGATAATGATGGTGATGGTATAGTAGAGGGTATAGCCATAATTCATCAAGGTCCGGGACAGGAGGTTACAGGAAATGAAAAAGATATATGGTCCCATTCATGGACCCTGTCTGCTGCTGGCTATAACCAGGCTGCCCGAACTTTTAATGGTGTAATAGTAAATCACTATACTACACAGCCAGAAACACGGAATGCCTCGGGAGCAATGAATACAATAGGCGTAATGTGCCACGAATTTGGACATAACCTGGGAGCCCCTGATTTTTATGATACAAACAGTGATATAGATGGAAAATATGATGGAACCGGCAGATGGGATTTAATGGCTTCCGGATCTTACAATGGAGCTCCATCCGGTTCAAGCCCCGCCCACCATACTGCATTTACAAAAATTCTTTATAAATGGACTACTTCTACAGAAATAACCCAACCGGGTACAATTTCATTGGATCCGGTTATTTCTACAGGTAAAATTTATAGGATTAATAGTCCTGTGTTAAATGAATACCTATTGCTTGAAAACAGGCAAAGAACTGGATTTGATATGGGATTACCCGGAAAGGGATTAATTGTTTATCATGTAGATGGTGTTTGGATAAATTCAAGAACAGGTAGCAATGAAATAAATATTGGGGCCCATCAGGGGCTTTATCCTATTGCTGCTGGAGGAATAATAAATTCACCTTCCTGTCCATTTCCAGGATCACAAAATATTAATCAATTAACTGATTTAAGTACCCCGGCCATGAAAACATGGAGCGGGGAAGGATTTAACAGAAGCCTGACTGCCATTACTGAGGTTGATGGTGTAATTTATTTTGATTTCATGGCTTTACAAAATGGAAGCCCTATCGCATTAAAAGTGAATGAAATTAACCACTCATCCATGCAAATTCAATGGGCCCCGGGTAGTCAAGGTTTCCCTGTATTGCTTGCCTGGAGCACCAATGGCATTTTTGGTACGCCCCAAAATGGAAAAACCTATACATCAAATGAAATTATTGACGGAGGTGGACATGTATTATATTATGGGGCTGATGTTTTGGAGTTTTTACATAGTGGATTAGCGCCTGCAACCCAATATTTTTATAGTGTATGGAGTTATAAAGATGGAGTGTGGACTTCACCATTAAAAGCGTCAGGTACAACTACTCCACTGCCTGTTGATTTGTTTCCATGGTTTGAGGGGTTTGAACAAGGGTTGGCCAACTGGAAACAAATTAGTATAGCCGGAGAAAATAAATGGAAAGTTTCAACGCAAGGGACAAATAAAGTTCCTGCCAAAGCGTTTGAAAATGTTAACTTTGCATCATTTTATAGTGGCACATTCAATAAACCTGTAACAAGGTTAATATCCCCTGTACTAAATTTAATGGAATCAAAGAATTATGTTGTGGAATTTCATCATGTTCAGGCACAATGGAATAGTGATCAGGATAGTTTGAGAGTATTAATTAAGAAAGAAAGTAGTTTAGTTTGGGAAGAAATCGCAAAATATGCCCTTGACGAACAGGAATGGATTAAGCGTAGAATAAGTTTACCTTATAGCGAACCTGTTAAAATAGCGTTTGAAGGTTATGCAAATTGGGGATATGGAATTGGCATTGATAACATTTTTGTTAAAGAATATAACGATTGTTTTAGTCATAAAAATTCAGTTTTGTCGGTTGAAAATTCAGGGGTGGACCTTTCTGTAATGACTCTTAACTGGACCCTTGGACACGGAGATGGTGTTTTAATAATTGGAAGAAAAAATGGGAAGGTTTTAGACCTACCAGTTAATGGAACTAATTATAATTTTAGTTCAGTTTTTGGGAATGGAGATTTAATTGGTAATAATTCTTATGTAGTTTATTCAGGAACAGGCTCTTCAGTTACTTTAAGTGGCTTAGACCATTCATCTGATTATTATTTTGCATTCTTTGGATTAAAAAATGGACAATGTTACCAACTTGAGCCACAGTTTTTTTCATTTTCAACAAAAAAAATACTTCACACAATATCAGTAGAGGTTTTAAATGGAGGATTACCTGTGGTAAATGCAAGAGTTAATCTTGATGGTAATGTTAAGGAAACGGATGAAAATGGTTTGGTTCAATGGCAGGTTACCCACAGGGAAGAATTTGTCTCGCTTGTTTCAACCTATCAGGGAATGGAAACAAATTGGAAAAAGGTTAGTCTCCACCAAAATCAAAATATTAAAATTGTATTAAAAACATTAGAACCTATTGTTCCTAATAATATTAGCCATATTAAGGATAATAAAAAAATAACACTTAGCTGGAACCCTGTTATTGATGAAGGTTTTGAGAATTATGCGCCATTTGCTTTGACAATTCCCGGATGGATATTTTATGATTTGGACAAGAAGCCAACATGGTACATTGAGGGTTATGATTTCCCCAATAAAGGTTATACAGGATCTTTTATAGTACTTGATACCCATTCAAAGTATCTGATGCAAAAAGACAAGGGCAGTATGGCTTATTCAGGCCCCCAGGTAATTGGTTGTTTTGCGGCAAATGGCGGAGCCAATAACGACTGGATTATTTCACCAACTTTTAAAGTACAACAAGGTGATAATATTTCGTTTATGGCCAGGTCATTTACAAATCAATATGGATTGGAGAGGATTAATGTTCTTATATCAATTCAGGAGCCAACACCACAAGCCTATACTAATATTTCAGGCGGGGTAAAAGAAGTTCCTGTCGAATGGACTGCATACACCTATGGTCTTCAGAATTATGTTGGCAAGAAAGTTAAATTTGCAATCCAATGTGTTTCAAATGATGCTTTGCTTCTTTTAATTGATAATATAAAAGTTGGTAAAAACTTATCAAGTGCACCAAATTATCAAGTGCCTGGAAAAAATAATGAATCAATTATTACCAAAATTGAAGCCCCATTTAATCAGGATTATTCTAAACCAACAGATTCGCAAAACGAGTCATCTGTGGAAATGGCATCAAATATTGGATCAATTGCCTATACAATATTGTTAAATGGAAATGTTGTAAGTACAAATATCGGATTTGGGCAAACCAGTATTGTTACCACCGTACCTGAATGCAACGGTAATATATTTAGTGTAAAAACCAATTATATAATGGAAAGTGTTTCATCCGATTGGGTTAATTACACAGCAGCAGCCTGTTATTCTGTAATTTTTAAAGTTAAGAACCCTCAACTGCTACCAGTTGAAGGGGCAATTATAAGTTTTAATGGCACATCAGAAACAACAAATTCTGAAGGGATTGCAAGTTTTCATGGATTATCACCAGGTGACAACCTACCCTTTTCAATTATAAGAGAGAATTACGATGGCTATTCCGGAACTTTGAGTATTAACGGATTAGACAGAGATTTGATTATTTTCCTAACCCCCACTTCTGTAAAGGAAAATATTTTAAATGGATCTGAAATAGTTATGTTTCCAAATCCTGCCCGTAACGAAGTTGTAATTCAAGGCGTTTTACCCGGAGAAGTTGAATTACAATTATTTGATATGGCAGGAAGATTGGTCATTTCATCAAGGTTTTATGGTGGGACCGACCTGAAATTGAATATTAATGATGTTAAGCACGGAATATATTTTGTTGTGTTAAAACAAAAGGGAGATATGTGGCGAAAGAAATTGGTAAAAACTTATTAAAATCAGACCGGTTTTAGGGGTAGGTAATTCACTAAGCCGGTTACAATCATATTTTCATTGAAAGGTTCGGCTTTTAAGCCTACTAAATACATAATCCTTGCCTGTGTATATTTAGTGTAAAATAAACTGTAAGTCCGTATTTAAAGGTGTACATTAGGGCCTAAATGGATTATTTGTTACCTCCTTGTATTTAAAACCATTTTCATCAGTTTTGATTTGTGCCTTGTATTTATTGTTAGTATAACCAGCCATTATGGCTATAATTCCAAGCCAATTATTTTATTTTATCCTAATCATTAAAAAGGGTTCCAATTTGGAAAATATCTTTACGACAGGTAGTTTCCTGATATAACCTGTTTTTAACCATCCAATTAATGAACAGGGATAATTATCCACCGCGCTTAATTAGGTAACTTGTTTACAAAACATCAATTTTGATGCATCATTATTTTTTGTTCTTCAAAATACAGAAATAAACCTTTGGTTAACACATTGGCCTTTGGTTGATATTTGAAATGATAATAAATTTATAAATGTTAATCTGCATTATTAATTAATTTATCCCATATTTGGCATTTGCGGTTTTTCCTTATCGGATTAATAGAAAAATGTGCATAACAAATTTTTTTAGTACAAAAAATTAAAATTGAATATTATTGTTAAAACAATAATGGTTTAATATGGCAATGTTAAATTAAGAATATTAACTGTTTAATAAATAGGGGAATGGCCGGGTATGGTAGTGATTGATAGTTTTAACAATTAATAAACGGTTTTATATTTTCCCAGAAACTGGGTAGTATTTGCTTTTCTGAATTGCTGAATAATTATATTGCCATCTGCTCAATAAACTAAGGCAAATTTTATTAGGTTATTGAAAAATTGTAAACTACTATTTTATTGCTTTTAGTATATTTATTAAAATTGGAGAGTTTCTTTGGTTATTTTTGTAAATCTAAAATATGGAAATTCCTGTAATGGGTAAAGTAAAGAGAACCATACCTGCATATTTTATTAATCGCCGCAATACTGTGATTCAGGTTCTATTTACCACTCTTGCAGCCTATATTTTTATTAATATTTATAAACCTTTTGGGGCATATGAATGGTATGATGTGAAGTGGTGGCTTTTTTTGGTAGTTTCCGGATTGCTTGTTTTTGCAGGAATGTTTGTGATTATACTAAGCCGGCTGGTAATGTTCCTGGTGAAGAAATATAGACCAATATCGCTAAGTTATTATATAATAATGATTGCATGTGAAGTGGTATTAATGGGGGCATTATATGCTATACTTGAAAGAATTGTATTAGGAAATGTTCGCCATTTTGGAGCATTGTTATACATGGCAGTCCAAAACACTTCTTTAATTCTTCTAATACCTTATTTAATTAGCCTGTTGTTTTTTGCCTGGCAGGAGAAGAAATTAAACCTGGATGAATTAATAAACCAAATAGGCCGAAAACCATACTTTATTCCCTTTAGCGACGAAAATGGAATTCTACGTATAACGTTAAAAGCTGATGATTTAATTTATCTGGAAGCCAGTGATAATTATGTGGAAATTAACTATCAGGCAGGCGAAAAAATCAAATCATACCTTTTACGAAACACACTTAAAAGGCTTGAAAAACAGCTTGAGGGTTTTTCCCTGGTACGTTGCCACAGGTCGTTTATGGTCAATATAAGACGTGTTAAATTAATGAAGCGTGACAAAGGGACTTTTAATTTATTAATGGATGATTCGGGAGCAACATTAATTCCTGTTTCAAGATCATTTTCAGTGGAAATTTCAAGTTTCTTTAAATCAAATGCTTTTTTGCCTGAAGTTAAAACCTAACCGGTATTATCGACTTAAGATAA
>JBBIVA010000125.1:0-11166 GCA_037439945.1 Marinilabiliaceae bacterium | reverse complement strand
CCCAATTAAATCAAATAGTTCGGCCCACACTTCGCCCCCTATTGATTAATTTGGGTTTATGTAAAAAGTTTTACCCAATAATAACTGATTTAACCCAAATTTGTTATTTGGTTGCCAATTATAGCAACCGGGACTTAAGGTAAAAGTAAGCTTTAGTTTTTATTAATATTGGGCCCTTAGGATAATACGGGTTTAATTAACACCATTACCATTTATTCTTACTATGAACTCTTCCATTTGGCCACTTATTACCAGTAATGATAATTCTATTACTTTTGCCTGGTATAAAGCTGTCAGTGATCTGTCAACGGCATTGAGATAGCTCAGTTGAAATTCACGAAAGCCTAAACCTGATAAAGCCCCCAAATCATATCTTTCGAGTGCAAGTTCAAGATTATTTTGTGAAACCATAACGTTTTGTTTCTCAAATTCAACCATCATAAGGTTATTAAGGTAGGTATTATATAAAGTATGGAGTTCAGCCATTACAACAAGCCTTGTTTCTTCATATTCAAGCTCTTTGTTCTCAACATTTATAATTGAGTTCTTAATATTCCGGTTTAACTGGAAACCATTAAAAATTCCTACCGAAGCTTCAAAACCATAATTTATTCCCTTCGATTCATTAAATGTTAATACAGAAGCTGGCGACTCAGCCTTGTTGTAAGTATAACCTGATACAAAATCAATAGCAGGATAGCGTGCAGCCCTGACCTGTTTTAATTCGGCCCTTGATTGTACTATCCCAAGCGAAGCGGCTAAAAGGGAGCTGTTATTATTTATTGTAGCTTCTTGTAAATCGTTTAATAAAAGTGGTTTTCCTAAAACAATAGTATCTGAAATGTATGAGTTTAAATTTAAATCGGCATTCATAAACCGGTTTAACCTTATATATGAACTCATTAATAACTCTTTTTGTCTTACCAGATATGAACTGTCGGAATTAAAATCAAGTTTTGCCTGTTGCAGGTCCATTCCTGATACCGATCCTATGTTTAATTTCTCTTCATTAATCCTGTACCGTTCCTTTGATAGCTCAAGGGTTTTAGTTGCAGCATCTACCCGGCGTTGTTGTACAATTATATTATAATAACTGTTGCTTATATTAACAACTATATTTTCTATAGTTCTACGTGTCTGAATTACGCTCAGTGAATGTGTTATTTTACTTTTCTTATAAGTTGAGAACATCCCAAATCCATCAAATAGCCTCCACGAAAAATTGAGACCTGCATTTACGGATTCAGATTTTACATTTTTAAATTCACGATCCCCACCTGATGCATAAGTCAGGTTACTCTCTGTTTGTGAAAAATTTTGCCTGCCGGTTCCCCTTATTACGGGCATAAATGGTTGTAAGGACTTATTGTGGTTTGAAATTTGTTCTTTGTTCCTATCTATTTTTATCGCCGGATTATTTTCCAATCCATAATCAATACATTCCTGTAAAGAGATTATTTTATCTGATTTATTCTGTGAATTACCATTTTTAGCAAAAAAAGCTGTCAGAAAAAGCAGAAGAAAATATTTATATGACATAATTTAGATATTATAATGAATTATCAACCCACCGCAAGGTTATTATCCTTATTATCTGTATCAATATTGGTTACTTCCCTTGTTTTTTCAGATACAATTATGTATATGGCAGGTATAATATATAATGTAAGTAAAGATGCAAAAATGAGCCCTCCCACTACTGCAATACCCATTGAAACCCTGCTTTCTGACCCTGCCCCCCAGGCCAATGCCATAGGTAAAACCCCAAGAATGGTTGACAGGCTGGTCATTAATATTGGCCTGAACCTTGCACTGGCAGCTTCCCTTATTGCTATTTTAACATTTAATCCTGCAGCTTTTCGTTGATTGGCAAATTCAACCATTAAAATCCCATTTTTTGAAACCAGGCCAATAAGCATGATTATACCAATTTGGCTAAAAATATTCAATGTCTGATTAAAATACCAAATTGAAACAAGTGCACCTAATAGGGCCAATGGCACTGCAAACATTATTATTAATGGATCACGAAAACTCTCAAATTGGGCAGCTAATACCAGGTAAATCAAGATTATGGCCAGCAAAAAGGCAAAAAGCAGACTTGATGTGCTTTCTACAAAATCTTTAGAATCACCTGCTAAAGCTGTACTGTAAGTATCATCCAGTACATTTTCTGCAATCCTGTCCATTTTCTGCAACCCCTGGCCCAAGGTAACTCCTTTTGCCAACCCTGCCGATATTGTTGCCGAAACAAACCGGTTATACCTAAATAACTGTGGTGGGGTACTGCTTTCATCAATTGTAACAAGGTTATCTAACTGAACAAGGTTACCCTGGTTATTTCGGACATAAACCGATGTTATATCTGCCGGTTTATTACGATTTTCCCTTTCAAGCTCCCCAATTACCTGGTATTGTTTACCATTCATAATATAATATGCAAGTCGCTGCCCACTTAGCGTAAGTTGAAGGGTTTGTGCAATATTTTGAACCGATACACCCAGTAATGCAGCTTTTTCCCTGTCGATATGAATTCTTATTTCGGGTTTTGTAAATTTTAAATTTACATCAGCTGTTTGAAAAAAATCACTATTGTCAACCTGCTCCATAAATACCGGCAGAATATCTTTTAGTTTTTGAAGATTTTGGGCCTGAATAACATATTGAACGGGTAATCCGCCACGCCGGCCACCAAATGTTTGTTGCTGGGAAACAAAACTACGCGCCCCTGTAAGGTTACGTACTTTTACGCCTAATTCATCAGCGATTTTTTGTTGGGACCTCTTTCTTTCTGAAGCATCAACTAGTGTTATATTATAAAATGCAGAATTTGTATTCCACAAACCAACCACCTGAAAGGTAGATTTTTGTTCAGGGACTTCGGCCTTTACCAGTTCAGCCAATTTGTCGGAATATCGTAAGGTATAATCAAATGTAGCGCCTTCAGGAGCTGTTGAATTTATTCTCAGGTTTGCGCGGTCTTCAAGCGGGGCCATCTCTGAAGGAATATTGTTCCAAAGCATCCAGATCGATAATATTGCACTTGTCATTATTAATGGGGTCCAATACCATCTTGACAGAAATACTTCCAGGCTGTTTCTATATGAATTGGTTAACCAGTTGAAGAATGGTTCGGTAATTTCATAAAATTTATTATGTTTGTTAGCCCTTGAGCTTAAAATGCGCGACGATAACATTGGGGTTAATGTTAGTGCAACAAAGGAAGAAATAATAACAGCCCCTGCAATAACTATACTGAATTCGCGAAATAACCTGCCGGTTACACCCTGCAAAAATACAATCGGGAAAAAAACCGCTACTAATGTTATTGTGGTTGCAATAACTGCAAAGAATATTTCAGCTGAGCCTTTAACTCCGGCCTCGTATGGGGCCATTCCCTTTTCTATTTTGGAATAAATGTTTTCCATAACAACTATTGCATCGTCCACAACCAAGCCAATTGCCAATACAAGGGCAAGTAATGTCAAAATGTTAATTGTAAAACCGGCAGCATACATAATAAAAAATGAGCCCACCAATGATACCGGTATTGCTATGGCAGGTATAATAGTTGTGCGCCAATCACGTAGAAACAAGAAAATAATGAGTACTACAAGGGCAAATGCCACATAAATTGTTTCTTTAACTTCATTTATTGAAGCCCTGATATACTGTGTGTTGTCAAATCCAACTTCTGCTGTTATATCCGGTGGAAGATCTTTTTTTAATTGTTCAAGCCTAACATGTGCTTCGTCAACAATTGAAATATAATTTGCCCCGGGTTGTGGTATTAAAACATTTACAACCATGGGTACACCGTCACGTTTAAGTATACTTCTCATGTTCTCAGCCTCAACAACGGCTTTGCCGAGATCTGAAAAGCGTACAACTTTATCACCATCCTGATAAATAACCATTCGGTTAAAATCTTCAACTGAAGTAAACCTACCCATGGTACGTACCGTTAATTCAGTATTGCTGCCTTCAATCCTGCCCGATGGCAGTTCAATGTTTTCGCGCAGTAGTGCGGTCCTGACATCAATAGGGGTAAGGCCATATGCAGCGAGTTTAGATGGTTCCATCCATAAGCGTATGGCAAATCTTTTTGCTCCCCAGGTTAATACGCTACTGACACCCGAAATTGTCTGCAACCGCTCTTTGAAATTAACATCGGCAAATTCAGTAAGGTCAATTAATGAGCGCGATGGGCTTAACAAGGTTATTGAAAAAATTGGTTGGGCATCAGCATCTGCCTTAGCGACAACAGGTGGATCAACATCGGGGGGTAATCGTCGCATAGCTCCGGAAACCTTATCCCTAACATCGTTGGCGGCTGTTTCCAGGTTTACTTCAAGATTAAACTCAACAGTTATCCTGCTTGCCCCATCCTGACTAGAACTTGAAATGCTTCGAATACCCGGGATTCCGTTAATGGCCTGTTCCAGAGGTTCAGTAATTTGGCTTTCAATTACATCGGCATTGGCCCCCGTAAAGTTTGTTGACACAGAAATTACTGGTTGATCAACGCTTGGGTAATCCCTTACCCCCAGGTAATTAAATCCGATAACACCAATTATCATTAAAAAAAGGCTCATGACAATGGCCAATACCGGGCGACGAATACTTAATGATGATATACTCATTTTAATTTTCTACTGTTTTTAAGTAAATGTCAGCTTGTTTTAATTATTCAACCAACTGATTTATAATTACAGGCATACCGGTTCTTAATTGTAAAATACCGGAGGTTAAGAGTGTGTCACCCGCCGAAAGGCCGTTTGTTACGGCAACCCTTTCTTCAGTTCTGGTACCTGTAACAATGTTTATTAGCTGGGCCTTTTTATTTTTATAAACAAATACCCGTTCACCATCCATTTGGGGTATAATAGCTTCACTGGGAATTTGAATGGCATTTTCTTCTTTGTTGATTATCAGGCGAATATTGGCAAACATACCGGGTATTAGTTTGAAATCGTTATTCAAATAGGTTGCCCTTAAGGTAATTGACCTTGTTTTGGCATCAACTTTTGGGTCAATGGCATAAATGTTTGCATTAAACTCGTTGTTATATCCGGCAACAGTAAATGAAATGTTTTTCCCTGTTAAATTTTCTGATTGGTGCCGCTCAGGAATTGAAAACTCCAATCGAAGTGGTGAAGATTTAACCAACCTGGCAACCCTGGCGCCTGGTTGTAAATAACTTCCGGGGCTAACCATCCTGAAACCAATGGTTCCATCAAAAGGTGCTTTAATATAAGTTTTTTCAATTCGTGTATCAAGCAACCTGATTTCAGATTCGATTACAAGAAAATCGGTTTGAACCTGATCAAACGATTCCCTGCTTACTGCTTCTTTTTCAAGTAAAAATTTTTGTCGTTCAACTTTCTCCTTTATAAGTTTTTTTTGATGGATTGCTTTTTCTCTTTGAGCCTGCAATTCATCATCATTAATACGAATAAGTAAGTCACCTTTTTTTACCCTGGTACCTTCTTCAAAATTTATAGTTCTGACGAGGCCCGAAATTTCTGTTGTTACGTCAACCTCTTCGCTTGGGAGTAAAGTCCCGGCCGCCTTTATTGATTGTTCAAGAAGGGAGGGCTTAACAATTTCGGCTGAAACTGTTAAGCCGCCACCGGCACTCCTTCCTGGTATTGTTGGTGTTTCATTATTAAAACTTAACAGGCCTGTTTTTGGAATTACTATAATACCCAGGATAATTACGGCCACACTTATTTTTAATATACGTTTAAAATTCTTACCCATATATTTTTTTTAACGGAGCATAAAAGTATCAACAAATTTACAAACTGAATTTTATCGCTTAACGATTAACTATAAATTAACATTCAAACATATAACAGATCGTTAGGCTTTTTGAATATTTGATGTTAGACAAATGCAAGTTCTTGGTTTCAAACACCTTACATATTTAACGAGTATGTTTGTATGCATCTGTAATTCAAGTAAATAAAAAAGATACAGAACAATTAACATAAATAATATAAAATTAATTATTATTCCTAATCATTACATTAGGGCTCAATTATAATAGATAATATCATTAATTTTCTGTGATGGAGTTAACAGCCACTACACATCAATATTATTTTGCAGGGCTATTAAAGCAACAGGGTTAAAATATTTCTATAAGACACCAGAAGGTAATAAAAGTTTAATTGAAACAGAAAAAATTAAAAGGAAATTGCGAATCAGGGTTAAATAGCCGTTTTTAAAGGTCTTTCCCTTCTGTTAATTTGATGCTTATTTTTTAAGCAACACTATATAAATGGTTTTATATTTTAATTATTAACCTGGCTTAATATTTATATTTTTATCCTTTTGGTAGAAAAAAAACCACGAAATTCTGCATTGGTGCCGTTCGTTGGAATTTAATAAAATGTTTCTTTAATAATATTGCGAAATAAAAATCAGGTGTTTTTCTCAAATTCTGCATCACTTTCAAGATGATAGGGGAAAACATCCATCACAGGGCTTTCATTTATTCCGGTAACATCAAAATCAATAGTAATACCCGATAATGATTTTAAAAGATTATCGTAAGCCTCTTTCAGGTTATAAGCCATTACCAACATTTGTGATACTATTTTTTTTTCCTTTCCGGCTTTTTCATCAACTGAAACATACGAAACTTTACATTTATACCATCTGTCACCATTATCAGAAGGGAATATATCAGAATAGCCGGCTTTCCGAATGTTAGTAACATGAAAATCGCCTCTGATCATTTGCTCCAGCTCTTTATAAATTCTGCTTTCAGCCTCGGTAAAAGAAACTGCATCTACCAGGTATGGCTCACTAACTTTTTTCTCTTTTCCTGTGTTTTCGTCGGTTTTAATATAACGAACCTTGCATTCAAACCAAGTGTGCATTTTTATTATATTTTTAGATTACAAAGATAAAAACTGTTAATATTTTGTTCAGACAAAGTTGAATTAAGTTATTAACAACTCAATAGTAATTTTTTTTTAATATTGTAATGCATTGAAATATAGGATATAAAAGTTTGTTTGGATAAAACTTTCAAACATTTTTAAAAAAAGTTCAATTTTGCATACGTGTAATGGGTTTATAAATTGTCATGTTTTATGAATTCGGTTATTTAATTAATAAATACGGTCGGATAATCAAAAGGATATTATTCGCAGGAATAAAAAAATGATTCATGAAAACAAAAAATATACGTCGCAATCTTTATAAAGTGTTAAGGAAAACAGGTGTTCCCCGTAACCGTATTAATGAAGATGCAACATTTTCAATGGATATGTTAATGGATGATATTGATATGACTTGTTTCCTTTTTTACCTTGAAACCAGTTTTAACCTGAATATAGATAATGATGCCTTACCAAGGATCATTTCAGTGCGTTCAACGATTGATTTCTTAAAACAACGCTGCGCCTAAATCTGACATAGCTAAAATATGGCTCAGTTGTAAAAAAACAGCATTCAAACCAGGATGCTGTTTTTTTATTTCACTCACTTCCCTGAAAATACTTTCTCAAGAGCTTCATCGGGGCTTATAATATTGAAATTTTTCCAGAAATCAGGGTCAAAGTCCCCGATATTGTCTGACAAAATATAATCGGCTTTAAAGGTTCCAAACCATTTATGTTTTTGCCTGCTTTCGGCTTTTACTAAATCGCTTACAAGTATTTCGGAAATGGTTTGAATATCACTACGCTGTTTATTTGATTTATCTGTAATCCGCAGACTTACTTCTCCTCTGACTTTATTCAAAATCCAAATATTGCCCCATGGGCGATAATCTACATAGTATCTGGCCAGATATGGTTTTGTAATAAATCTGCGGGCATCACGTTTAATTAAATAATTCCGGCTTCTTCGTATTGATGGTGGTGTTAATTCAAATATAGCACTTACCAGGGCATAAGTTTCGGAGTCTATCCTTAGTTCTCCCTGGTAAAATAAATCTTCCGAATCGTCCTTTGGTTTAAACCTCACCTTATAAACCAGCCTGTCGTGCTCAATGCCAAGGCCTTCAAAATAATAATTGTAAAAACCTGCTTCATTATTAAGGTTAACAAAATCACGGTGCCGAACAACGTCAAGCCTTGAAAAGTGGTAAGGACCGCCTTCCAGTTTAAAATTTACAATGTCCATTTCTGACAATTCCTTCCCTTTCCGGCCCTTTATAAACCTTGCTTTTTCATAATCAAATGACGTTTGATAGGAGGGTTTCAATATTTCAACAATAGCTTCTGAAACATCTACATACCGTCCATCCTGTTTTATGGTTTCCCGAAAAAAGGCAGTAAGAAAATATGTATCGGTGGGATAATTGGCAGGTATGCGATCAACCATATTTTGTAAAATATGAATGGGGTTCATATATTTGATCTGAACCTCGGGCAGGTGCACAGTAGTTTCAGCTAATGATACATGAATTGTTGTGTCGGACCGTGGAATTGAAATCTTACGGCTTAAGAAGCCAAGATGTGAAATTGAAAGTTTTTCGCCCGAGTAGGTTATGGGCAGGATAATTTCGAAGTTGCCCTGTTCGTTTGATGTTGTACCTATTGGATGATCAATAACACCAATATTGGCAAATGGCAATGGACGGTTTGTACCATAAATTTCTATTTTCCCTGAAATTCGTAATGATTCCCGGGGAATAAAAACTCCCCGGGGCCTTCCAATAATAACTTGTCTGTCGGTAAAACTTACATCTCTTTTTGAATTTTTAAAGTAACTGTTTATCCAATCGCCCAGAATTTCTCCTTTTGCATCAACATTAACTATTGAATCAATTTTAATAATTCCGGCATCGTATGCAAAGTCAATTCCGTAAATAATGGATAATGAGTCAATTAAATGACCAATTCTGATGTTTTGAAATTTAAATTCGGCAATTTGGGTAAAAACAATATCCTGTCCCTTACAGGTAAAGGACAAAACAAACCAAAGGGGTATGGAAATTAAAAGTCTTTTCAGCATTTTAATTTTTTGCCATTGGAAAAAAATTCCGAACGAAAATTAGGTTAAATGTTTATTTTGGTTTCCGGTAAATAATTATGTTACCATCAACAGTATTATACTCAAGATTAAAGGTTGTACAAATAACATCGGTTATGTATTCAATTGAATTATGGGAAAAAGTTCCTCCCATTTTTTCATCAAGAATTGTTGCATCTGATACCTGGATTTTAACTTGGTAAACATTCTCCAGTGTTTTAAAAACGCTTGAAAGGGTTGAGTTTTCAAAATCAAATTGTTTTGTTTTCCAGGCAAGGAAGTTTCGATCGGCAGATGTCTTTTCCAGGGTACCTTTTTTACGGTCGTATACAACTCTTAAACCAGATTCTATAATTATTGAATTAACATTTAGTAATTTAGATGAAACCTCTACAATTCCTGTTTTTACATCAACAGTTGATTCTGTTTGATTATTATATGATTTTACATTAAATGATGTTCCAAGCACCTTAATTTTAAGATCATCTGTTTGTATTACAAATGGTGTTCCTTTGTTTTCAAATACCTGAAAAAATGCCTCGCCATCAACAGATACTTCCCTTATATTCGGTTTAAAAGGAGATGTGTATGTAATTATTGTATTTGAATTCAAATTAACAATTGAACCATCCGGCAGTATTACTTCTTTTCCTTCAATGCTTTGTACTGTTATATCCTGGTAGGTAATTTTTTTGCCGGGCTGTAACCACCATATTATGGTTATTGATGTTATTAAAACCAGGGCAACTGCCGCTAATGATGCCATTTTTTTTGGTAATGTAATTTCAGTTTTGTGGTCCTTTTGTTGGTTTATTTTTTTCTTAACATTATTCCACGCATTATCTGCATCAACATTTTTGTAACGGATTGAATTGCTGGCAGTATCCCAGGTTTTAACAATTTCTTCCCATTCGTTTTGGTTCACAGGGTCGCCAGCAAGCCATTTTTCATGTTCGGCAGCTTCCAAAGGCGTTGCCTCACCTGATAAAATCCTTGCACATAATTCAAAATTTATATTTTCAAACATCAGCATCACTAAATTCTTTAACTAATATGATGACTTTAATTATAACAAAAACCCCTATTTAAATTTAAGCCTAAATGATAATTTATTTTTAAATTGCATGTTGGTTTTTGTAACTTATTCGCTATTAATTGCAAGCGGTATTTTTTCGCGTAAATATTGTAAAGCTTTTCCCATTTGAGCTTCAACGGTTTTTACCGATAAACCCAAAACAACTGCAATTTCACGATATTTTAAACCTTCAAAACGATTCATCCTGAAAATTTTCTGTCTTTGGGGTGGCATTTCAGATATTACGTTGTTTACCCTTTCTATAACATCGTCTGAAGGAACTATATCAAAGGGTTTATCAATAATATTTACATGTTTTTCTTCGGTGGAAATTAAAATTTTTTGTTGTTTTAATTCATTTAAACACTGGTTACGCACTGAAACCATCAGATAAGCTCCCGGCGAACTAATTTGTAACTTGTTTTTTTTCTCCCAAAGGATAATAAAAACCGATTGGACAATATCCTGGGCCATGTCATTATCGACAACAAATTTACGTGCAAAAACCACCAATCGCGAGTAATAAGCTTTGAATAAATGTTCAAAAGCCAACTGATCGCCCATAGTAATTTTTACCATTAATTCCTTTTCCCGGATAGGCTGGTCCATTAATTTGACACTAATTGTTGTCTGTTTTATGACAGCAAATTAATAAAAAACCCTTATTCAATGTACATCTTTTTTCATTTGGGTAACTGATTAAACCCAAATTTGAAAATAGAACATAATTGTTTTAGCCTCCTTCAAAATAGCGATTAAAATTATTTGGGTTATCAAAATTATTATCAACATCCAGACAATTTTGGTAAAACATATTCTATTCTGATTCAGATGCGTATGTTAAACCCAAATTACGCATTTGAAAATGCGTAATCGATAAAGTGCTTGTAGTCAGTTCCAAAGATTTGGAATTGAAACAATCACTAAATCGGGATTATGCCAATTAAATCAAATAGTTCGGCTCATACTTCGCCTCCTATTGATTAATTTGGGTTAAAGATGGTTTTAGTTTTGATTTTTAATGCTTTTAATTTTTAACCCTGATTAGTCATTAGAAAGGCAATGAACTAATGACTTAGCAGGGATTAACCCTACCG
>JBBIVA010000124.1:0-11587 GCA_037439945.1 Marinilabiliaceae bacterium | reverse complement strand
TTCATGGGTTAGGTTAATTGAGTAAATTCAGCAATAAACAGAGTTTTTTTGATAATTAATAATAAATTAAAGCCTTGTGTTTATAACAAAATAAATGCCGTATTTTAAATTGATAAATCAGGAACTTAAATTTTAATCAGTTAAAAACCCAATACCCTAAAAGTTGTAACTGGTTTTAATATTCTATTCTTTTTAAATGTTGAATTAGGGTGGAATAATTATTTAAATTAAAACGGATAAAAATATGAGATTATGGTCTATACACCCCAAATATCTTGACTCTAAAGGATTTGTAGCTGTGTGGCGTGAAACCCTCCTGGCCAAACATGTTTTGGAAGGTAAAACAAAGGGTTATAAAAATCACCCCCAGCTTACAAGGTTCAAGTTGCAAAAACTTCCGGTCGATTCAATAAATTATTACCTGAGCGAAATATTTAATGAATCAGTAAGAAGGAATTTTAAGTTCGATATGGATAAGGTTAACTGGACTTTTGATAAAACAAAAATCAGTGTAACAAACGGACAAATAAATTTTGAGTTTAACCATTTATTGAAAAAACTTGAGAAACGGGACCCTGTAAGGTTCAGGGAACTTAAGGACTTGTCAGGTATTGAGGTTCATCCAATTTTTGAGTTAATTGAAGGTGAAGTTGAAAGCTGGGAAATTATTTAATTCCGTAATTTAGTTATAATCCGCCTAACCAATATTTTTTAATATCCTACATTAGCGATTCCCTCCATATTACATATTACAGGGTTATTTTGAACTCCATAAAAAGTTGTTAATTTTACCCAAAATTTATATGTGAATGTGAGCCCGCAAAAGTGTAAGATTGTCTCCTGTTTGCAAAAAAATAATTTAAAATAAGTTCAATATGCCTTCAATATCAACAAGGGGCAATAAAATGCCTGCATCTCCAATACGTAAGCTGGTTCCCTATTCTGAAGAGGCAAAAGCAAAGGGAATAAAGGTATTTCATCTAAATATTGGTCAACCCGACATTAAAACCCCCGAAGTTGCTATTGATGCAGTGAAAAATATTGATTTAAAAGTGATAGAATATAGTCACTCAGCGGGTTTTGAGTCTTACCGTAAAAAACTGGCAAATTATTACAATCAACGAAACATATCAGTTAGTTACGATCAGATACTTATTACCACTGGCGGGTCCGAGGCGATTTCTTTTGCCTTTATGAGTTGTCTCGATCAGGGTGACGAAGTAATTGTTCCTGAGCCCTTTTATGCAAATTATTTGGGATTTGCAACGGCTGCCGGTGTAAATCTTGTTCCTGTAATTTCATCTATAGATTCCGGATTTGCATTACCCCCAATTTCTCAAATCGAGAAAATGATTACATCACGAACTAAAGCTATCTTAATATGTAATCCCAATAATCCAACAGGTTATCTGTATTCAGTGGATGAACTCAACCAGTTACGTGATATTGTGATTAAACATGGGCTGTTTCTGTTTTCAGATGAGGTTTACAGAGAGTTTTGTTATGATGGTCAGTCCCATGTGTCAGTCCTACAACTTGACGGGCTTGGTGAAAATGCCATAATGATAGATTCAGTATCTAAACGATACAGTGAGTGTGGGATAAGAATTGGCGCCCTGGTATCAAGAAATAAAAATATTATTGAGTCATCACTTAAATTTGCACAGGCCCGTTTAAGTCCACCTTCACTTGGGCAAATTGCTGCGGAGGCATCTCTTGACACAGCACCTGAATATTTCAGGGAGGTTTATGATGAGTATATTAAACGCCGTAATTTTTTAGTTGATGGATTAAACAAAATACCCGGCGTGTATACCCCTACACCAAAGGGTGCTTTTTATACTGTTGCAAGGCTCCCTGTTGATGATTCCGATGAGTTTTGCCGTTGGATTTTAAGTGATTTTTCCTACAAAAATCAAACTGTTATGATGGCACCTGCAACAGGTTTTTACGTTACCCCGGGAAAGGGGAAAAACGAAGTGCGTATTGCATATGTTTTAAATATTAAAGATTTGGGCAGTGCACTTGAAACACTGAAAATGGCGTTGGATGCATATCCGGGCCGTACAATTTGATTAATACCCGGAAAAAATTTAATTACAGGTGAAAAGCATTATCCCAAAGACTTTTAAAGCTAAACCGGAATTCTTTGTAGCTTCAAAAATAATATATGGCGGTGTTTCAGGGAAACGTTTTGCCGGTCCGGTAATTAAGGTTGCAGTTGCGAGTATTGTACTCGGAATGGTGGTTATGATTTTATCAATTGCAATAGGGAGCGGTTTTAAGAAGGAAATAAGAGGTAAAATAATTGGTTTCGGGAGCCATATACAGGTTGTAAGTTATGATTATAATTTAAGTTTTGATGCAAATCCCATACCGCATGACCCTGCACTGGTTTCAAATATTGCTTCTATTGAAGGGGTTAATAGTATTCAAAGATTCGCCACCAAACCAGGATTAATTAAAACAAATGAAGAAATGCAGGGTGTAGTTTTAAAGGGTGTAGGTCCCGATTACAATTATTCATTTCTTAAAAAAATTATTGTTGAAGGTAAAATTCCACAATATTTTGAAGATAGCACTTCGGCAGAAATAATGATTTCTGATGATTTGTCAGGAATTCTTAACCTTAAGGTTGGTGATGATGTACCTATGTATTTTTTCCAGGACCAGATAAGGGCCAGGAAATTTGTAGTATCGGGAATTTTCGACAGTAACCTGCCTGAACTTGACAAGATTTTTGTTGTGGCTGATATTAGGCAGATTCAACGGCTTAACAATTGGGGATATAACCAGGTAGCCGGTTATGAGATTTTAATTGATGATTTTGATAAAATGGATCAGGTTGGTAATAATGTAAATGATGCAACATCTTTACATATTTATCAGGATGGAACTTTGCTGCGCACCCGCACCATAAGGCAAACCCAACCGCAAATTTTCGGATGGCTTGATTTACTTGATATGAATATTATTGTAATAATTGTTTTAATAATATTGGTTGCGGGCTTTAATATGATTTCCGGCCTGTTGATACTTATCTTGGAAAGAACTAATATGATTGGTATTTTAAAAGCCATTGGAATGGCCAATTGGCCATTACGTAAAATATTCCTGTATTTATCTGTTAATATTGCCTTGCGTGGGTTAATGTGGGGAAATATACTGGGTATTGGAATATGCCTGCTTCAAAGCCAATTTGGACTAATTAAGCTTAACCCTGCAAATTATTTTCTTGAAACAGTACCCATATCACTTAATCCCTTACATTTGGCATTACTTAATATTGGAAGCCTTATAGCCATTTTGGTTATGATGATTGGGCCATCATACCTCATAGCCCGAATATCTCCGGTAAAAGCAATTTTGTTTGATTAAACCCTGATTAGTCATTAGGAATACAATGAACTAAAGACTTAACAGGGCTCAACCATGCCCAAAAATAGACCCAGGCTTGGCTAAATACATAATCGTACAGTTAATGTACGATTATGAACATATGCAATAGCTATTCTAAAATATTGGGGATAATTATTTTTAATAGAAATATCAGAATAAACATTGTAACTATATGTTTTTAAATTAACAAGTGGTAATTATAGATTAAAAGATGGAGAGAATAATAAATATTTTATCATAAAAATTGCGGGTATTAATTTTTGGCACGTTTTTTATTATTAAACGATTCAAGGTTTAGATTAAAAATGGGACATAATGAGAAAACCACCGTTCAAACGTGAACAGGTGGTTTTTTTATGTATTAGCTTTAATTTTTGGTAATGATTTTAGTCATTATTTGATTAATTTTAGTGCTGGATTTGATAAATTTAATCCTAAAAATTATTGGGTTGCATTAAAATGAGTCAATCCAATAAAATAGATGGAGAAAATTAATAGTTTAAAATTAAGCAATGTTTACCTGGAAAAGTTCCATAATAAAAGCTTTACAGCCCCCACTCCCGGGTGAAAGGGCTCAAAACCTTATGGCTCCATCAGTAAGGTTTACAGGTTCTGAGCCGGTTAACAGGCAAAACGCAAGGTTGAGTAGTGTTTTAATCCTGATTTATCCAACTCACCACAATATTGTTGTCCCTTTTATGCAACGTCCTAATTATAAGGGTGCCCATGGTGGACAAATAAGTTTGCCGGGGGGTAAATGCGAAGGATATGATGGCTCATTTTGGGAAACTGCCTTGCGTGAAACAAGGGAAGAGCTTGGAATTGACACTTCAAATGTAGAGTATATGGGTGAACTTTCAATGATATATGTGCATAACAGCAATTATTATGTATCACCACAAGTAGGGTTTCTTCCTTCAAGGCCGGTATATAATCCAAACCATTTCGAAGTTTCAGAAATTTTTGAGGTTTCGGTAAGGGAATTTTTTCTACCCCAAAATGTAAAAAAATTTTCTAAAACAGAAAACGGGTTTAACCTTGAAGCGCCCTATTTTGATGCCAAAGGCCGTCAGATTTGGGGAGCTACCGCCATGATTTTAAGTGAATTTATTGAAGCCTTCAGGCAAAAAGCCCCTGATTGGCTTAACGCATTACATTCTTGTAATGTTCATATCTCTCAAGAATCTCTTTAACATAATGGTAAGGCTCCTCGCCACGGCAATAACCAAATTTTACAACAGGGTCATTATAATATCGCGGATTTGATTTGTTAAGAATGAAGTAATCAACATTATTATCCCACACCTTCGAGTTTTTGCCATTTTTTTCTGCAAGCGACATTGCATCCAAAACATGGCCTATACCTACATTATAGGATGCCAGTACAAATTTTAACCTTTCTGCCGGGTCTTCAACTCTTTGCATCATTCTTTCATCAAGCCATTGTAAAAACTGAATTCCGGCACGGATATTTTCTACCGGAGATGTAATAGATTTCACACCAAACCTGTCAGCAGTTTCGGGCATTAATTGCATCAGTCCCATGGCCCCCGCCCAGCTTTCAGCATCTGGTATAAATCTTGATTCCTGGTAAATCAATGAGGCAATTAACCGCCAGTCAAGGTTGTATTTTTCGCTCTCTTTTTTTATCAGGTTATCATAAACTGAAACCTGGCCGCCTTTAATCGAATGAAATCCTGCATCAACGATATGGGTCGACCTTTGATTTAAAAAGTATTTCTGATATACTCTTTGATATTTGGCGGTTTTTTTAAAGCCAATTATCCAGTTGTTTATTGCATTTAAAAGTTCAGGGGCATTTTTATTTACAGCCCAGGCTTGCTTTTGGGGAAAGCTAATTGCAGTTTCAATATCAATATTTGGGTAGAAGTTCAGGTTAACCCTGGCAAGGTTCTCATCACAAACAGTGAGGGGTATTTCTCCCTCAGCAACCAGATCAATTAGTTGTTCAACTTCATAATCGGGAATTTCAACAATATTAATGCTGTCGCCAATTTCATTTGCCAGGCTTCTTAACCTTTGAACAAAGGCCGAACCCTTTTGAACATAAACACTTTTTCCTGCCAGGTTAAGCTGGTTTCTTATTAACTCGTTATAAACCCTGTTACCAGCCTTACCATCTGTTGGAGAATAAGCCTGCTGCACCAAAACCTGCTTGCTAAAGCTATGAGGTTCGGTGAAGGAGACCAGCTCTTCAGATTCGCGGGTTACGGCCAGGCTGCTTGCGATAATATCTATGTTCCCGTTTTGTAAATCATTAAAATTAGCCTGTAAATCATTGCTTACAGTAACATCAAGTTTTAATCCCATAAAGTTGGCGAACTCCTGTAACAATTCAAACTGGTAACCCATAGGTTGGCCTTTGTAAACAAAGTAGTTGGTTGAATTATAATTGGTTACCACCCTTACAAGCCCCGAATTCTGAATTTGGGGTAAATCTTTAATTGATCCTGAAGGTTCTGTAGTCTTCTTTTTCTTTATTACCGATGAATTACATCCACCGGCCACCAAAGCTCCCAATGATATAATTAGTAATACAGTAAATTTTTTCATCTTTAAATACATTATGTAATTGAAGTTTTCCCGGTTACTCAATTCAATAAATTTACACCCAATTTTAAGGTGTTTTTTTATTTGAAAAGGGGATAACCCTGTTACGAGTTAATTTCACTCTATGTTGCCTTTTAAAACAAGTATGTGTAAAGTTGTTTTTTGGTGATTATGCAATCATTAAAACACTGAGAACCTGAACAGAACTTTACAATGAAAAATATGTTTGCAAATTTATGAGGTTTATTTTTGAGGTGATTGGTTAATTAATCATAGAAATTCCATGATATACCAAATCTTAATCCCCTTGGATTAGCAGGGTAGTATATAGTATGGAAATAATCGTTATTTAACATTCCCTGATTAACATGGTCCATCTTAATAAAAATCCTTGCCCGTTTAAGTTGCATATTTAAAAATACATCAACATACGGATAATCACCAATTTTACGAACTCCCTGAATAAAAAACTGGCCTGTTGCAGGCATATAATCAGGAGTATACCATGCAGATGTGTAGCGGGTATCAAAACCAAGTTGAAAGAACAGAACTTTGAACAGAGTATTTTGATAATAATTTGAGCTGTAGATTGAATATTCAGGTAATGGAATTATTTCCCTGTTACTTGAAACCTGGTATAATAAGGTGTTTCGGCTATGAAAATTACCAAGTTTAAAATGTTTAAAAAGTCTTAATTCCAGCAGTTTAACAATAGCGGAAGATTGAGCAGGGAGTGCAGATGAATCCCAGAATATAAAATCATTTATAAGCCTTGTTTCCCCTGAAATTTCTAAGCGTCGGGTTGGTATTGCGATTCCACCCCGTGATATAACGGTTTTAACCGGGTTGAATTTTTCCTTCCATTTGATATGATTCGAGTAATATCTTTCGGTCAGAAAATCCGGTGAGACAAGATAAATTCCACCTTTGGCAAAAAGTTCCGCAGAGTCTTTTCTTACCCTGAACAGGCTTTTCATTTCGCCTGTTATCTCACTGTCGCCAGCCCTGTACCCCTGAAAGTATAATTTAATACCTGCATTCCATTTAAACCGTTCACCTTTATTTTTAAATATCTGACCGCCTATTAAGGAAGTGGTAAATATTGTATCAGCTAATAGATATTCAGGGTGGAAACTTAATGGATCAAATTTTACAGGGGCAACCGGGTATTTATATTTCTCAATGTTATTGGTTATAAAGGCCCTTAACCCAAATCGTAAAAAAGAGTTGGCTTCTTCGTTAAATTTAATTTGAAAAGTATTCTTAACGCTTAAATAATAAACTGAATCCCTGGTTGCTGTTGAATCGGCATAAATATTCGGGTAGAAGAATGAATTGGTTCCACTTGAAAGGTACCTTCTTATTTCATCAACTTCATGAATTCTTCGTGAACGGTCAATATGAAGTGAGTGGATTGCCGCACCAACAGGGAGTTTATTTGGTACCCCATCGTGCGATGAAATTGTTATATTGCCTACGTTTAGTGATTGATTAATTAATAGCTGAAAATTATCATTTCTGTTGGATGCGGAATATAATTTTACAGGAATATTCTCAGCCTGCCTGTATTCCTGGTAATCTTCCGGAAAAAGAATATAATCTTCATTATCTATTCCTCCGTTTTCTAACTGGTTTGTTCTGTTAAATACAAATGAGCCATGAATTTGATACATATCGGCCGAATAGCTCGAAAAAAATCTGAAATGCCTGTTCTCAACTTTTTGTGCCTCATATTTACCAATGGATGATATAATCCTGTAATCAAATCCTGCATTCCATCTTTTGGTTATGTTTTGGGTGAACAAAAGCCCCACTGATTCCTCCGATCTCCTTTTTGGCCCGCTATATTGGTAATAGATGTTTGTATATGGGGTTCGGGTATTGTAATATTTCCAGTTTTCGGGTCCTTCAAAAAAATAATTCAGGTTTTCGGTAAATATAAACCTTGTATAAATGGGCTGTTGTGAAACCATTGCCGATTTCCACGGGGCTCCTAAATTACCAAGCTGAACGTTAACCATTGACATACGAAAAGCCGGACTGTGAATTTGAAAACCCTGTGAAATTGTATCTACTGGTATCGAATCGACTCTGCTTAAATAATCAGTAATTACCCAGTTGCGAACATCACGCTTAACTGTTGACTTTGGCACATTATTATTTAACGGGTTATTTCGGTCACCACTCGCATTATTGCCAGTATTTCCCTGCCCAACCTGTCTTGAACGGTCTAAGTTACGCTCCTGTACCTGACTGTTTACAGACAGGTTATATACCAGGATAATTGATAAAATATTGATAATGGTTTTCATGCGGGCGCAAATATATTGAAAAATCCGTAATGGACACTTGCCAATGTTATTCATTCCACTGAATCATTGCTTTTTGTTTTTTGCCATCCATTAAAATTTTTAGAGGTTTTTCAAATCTAACATGTTTTACGTATTTGGTTTTACTAACTATTGTTTGACGGTTTAATAAATCTATATCAAGCTTATCATCTGAAGATCCAATGTGAACTGAAAAATAACCTACATTCATGGTTGTTACATTATGAAAAAAATGTGATCCCAATGATGCTTCCAAAGGGAAATCGGGCAGCCCGATTTCTACTATAATCTTTGCATGCGATATTTGCGACCAACATACAGGTATGCCGGTTGAAGGATCCCTGGTTCCCCATCTTCCTGGCCCCATTAAAAGGAATTCCCGTTTTTCAGATGCAATTTTTTTGTTTATTAATTCAATTTCCTCTGCAATAATAGCCGTTTTGGTACGGTCAAAACTTCCCGGGTCAATATATACAACATCATAAATATTGTTAATTTGTCCGTTACCCATTCCTTGTGCCGATTGAAGAAGAATTTTTGATGAATCAACCTCATTAAAATCCACATCTTCATGTTGGGCGGTTCGGGTAAGCGGCTTAATCTGAAGCATATATAAAATCGGTTGTTGGTTTTCCAAACCTTCCATATCTAATGCAAATTCAATCTCAACCGGTGAACCCATCGCTTCTTTTAAAAAGCGAAGCAGAAGGTCCAGTGTTCGTGCCAAAGGTAATTGGTCATATTTAAGAATATTAGAAAAATTTATGACCCTCGGACCCTTTATTTTCAGGTTTGGTACAAGTGCATCATAGTTATAATCATAAACAGAGGCACAATGGCGAAGGTTGCCGTCTTCTTCCGCCTCACCAATTTCAAGGCGTAATATTGATGATAATTCACCCTTTGATTCCAGATCAACCTGCTGGTGTTTTAGGTTTAGCGCATAAAAATGGCTTTGTGATTCACGTACCTGATCTTTAAGGCTGCTAAGTTCAAGAGACGGATATCTTGGGCAAAATCTCCAGGCTTTTTCACCTCCGACAATATGACGCCCCAGCCCAACCCCCATAACTGCGAAACCATCTTCAGGTTTCATATAGCTAAAAGGATAATAATTATAAGACTGGGCTATACCGCTCGCATTAGGATAATATTTATTATGAACCCTTCGGCCTACAACTTCCTGTAACACAATTGCCATTTTTTCCTCTTCAATTTTATAGTTGGTAAGCTTAAAATATTCCCTTGCCGAAGGGTTAAAAATTGAAGCATATACCAGTTTTATAGCCAGACAAAGTTCATTTAAACGGACTTCCGGGTCGGGGTGGGTATTGGGCAGCATATATGTACTGTAAACACCGGAAAATGGTTGTAAAAGACTGTCTTCGAAAAGCCCTGACGACCTTACTGCAATTGGTTTATTCATATTAGTCAGGTAGCTTTTCAGTATTGAGATTATATCCTCAGGAATTTCGGAATTAATAAATATTCTTTTTATTTCTGGGTATTCTGTAATACCGTAAATTGTATTTTCCAGTTTATTTTTTTCCAAAAAGCGGGTGAATTCACCTGAGCCAATTATACAGGTAGGGGGCAGGTGTAATTCCAGTTCAGGGATAAGGTTCTCAAAATCTATATTTTCAATAAAATTGCTTAAGAATGCCAAACCCCGCCCTTTTCCACCCAGCGAGCCTTCTCCAATTCGCATTACAAAGCGGTTTTGATTAACAAGTGATGGGTCAAATGGAACAACTCTTCCCTTTAATCGTTCCAGCCGGGCAAAGCTGAAAATATCAAGAACCGTTGCTCTTAATTTTGTGAAACTGTCAAAATCATCAATACTGTAAGGACGTAGTTTTTTTGCCAATGATATTTCACCCCTGGCCATTAACCATGTACTTATACCATGTCGTTTGGCATGGTAAAGCAAACTTTCGGGTGGAACATCACGGAGGCATTCCTCAAACTCTTTTAAATTATGGGCCCTGGCAACCTGTACCCCTCTGGAGTTTTTGAAAATAAAATCGCCAAATCCCAGGTTTTGATTAATAAAGTTTTGTATTTCAAAGCTTAAATTCTCAGAATTTTTATTTATAAATTCCGCGTCAACCTCCATTGCTTTCAATGCGTTTTCCTGATCAGAAGATTGCATTAAAACCGGGATACTTATTTTTCCCCGTACATACTTTATAAGGTCAATCCCTGCATTGTCGTCATTTATACCATTACGCGGATATTTAACATCAGTTATTAAACAAATCAGGTTATCAGTGTATTTATCAACAATATCAACAGCATCTTCGTAAGTGCTAACCAATATTATTTTTGGGCGCACCCTCATTTTTAAAATTTTATGAATCCTGTCTTCTGTTTCTTCCGAAAGAATGTTTTGTGTCTGCATCATTACAATAGAGTAAAGAAGAGGCAAATATCTTGTATAATAAATCTGTGAATCTTCAACCAATAAAATTACCCTAACATCACCAACCTTAACATCATTTTCGAGATTGGCCCTGTCTTCAACGTATTTTATCATGGCAAGAAATACTCTTGAATCGCCATTCCACACAAATATTTTGTCGATGGGACCGTTTGGGCTGGTCTCATTATTGAAATATTTTATGTCATGATTATTATTTACCATTAAAAGAATGGGCATCGAAGAAAATGCCTCTTTTATTTTTTTACTAAGCCTGATTGGTTTGTCCTTATCAAGACCTGCCATAAGAATTACCATATCATACTTATTTTTATTCAAAAGTTCCAGAGCTTCCCCATTTGTTGTTACACTGGTAACTCTTGGTGCTGAGAATAAGTTTAGCTGCAAATATTCACCCATTATTTTATCAAAAAAGCGACCTTCACCTGCAATTGAATATGCATCATAATAAGTGGCAACAAGTAATACTTCGGCAACTTTAACAGCCATCAGCTCCTGGAAAATGTCCTGATCGCTTTTTTTTCTGTTGTATAATTTAGAAAGCTCTATAGAGGAGTGGTTAATGTCCATAACTGGTTATACTTTTTAAGAAATTTTCCCGCAAAATTCTGTTTAATTCCATTTTTTGAAATTATAAAATTAACGCTACCATTGGAATAAAAAAAGTTTCCGGCTTTTGTTGTTAATTTTACATGTTACGGTAATAGTTTTTGATTTGAACATGATAAAAATTATGATTTTATGACAAAGTTGTTTGCTTAATGAAAATCAGGTTTTTGCAGGTGCAAGTACTATTTAACGTGAGTTCGATTTAAGCAGCTTTTACAATAGCCATATTTTCAACAAC
>JBBIVA010000123.1:0-11721 GCA_037439945.1 Marinilabiliaceae bacterium | reverse complement strand
AAAGACTCTACTATATGAATTACAAACCATTATAGCTTAAGTAAACGACATTGATTTATACAGTTTAATATTCCAGAAAAAATTGAGCCATGAAAATTAAAATTAAAAATTCAGCTCTTCTGTTTTCAATAGTAACATTTGTTTTTATTGGTTGCCAAACCGGGCCGTCATTTAAAATTACCGGAAATGTTAATTTGGAATCGGGTACAGTATATCTTCAGAGTTTTCGTAATAAAATGTTTTTCGTAATCGATTCAGCTGAAATTTCAGGAGGTAGTTTTAGTTTCAAAGGAATGGTTGACCGCCCCGATCTTTATGGGTTTAAAATTAAGGATATTGAAACTTTTGGCACTCAATATATTTTTATAGAAAACAGCCCCATTACTGTTACATTGGACACTGCTGGCAGGGGAAAGGCCCATATAACCGGTTCGGGGGCAAATGATTTATTTGAATATTATAAAACCAACAGGCAGGATTTTAATATTAGCAGTTTTATTAAGGATAACCCAACTTCTCCTGTTGCTGCTTATGTTTTATACCGGGAGTTTTCATATTTATTAACTGCTGATGAATTAGAATATAATATTGCACTGTTTGATTCTTCGTTAAAAGATATATCCTATTTAAAAGATTTGGAAGTTCTGATCGAAATAAAGAAGAAAACAGAACCGGGTAATATTGCAATTAATTTTACAGGGATTACCCCTGATGGTAATGAGGTTAAGCTGGAAGATTTCAGGGGGAACTATCTCTTGTTGGATTTCTGGGCTTCATGGTGTGGCCCGTGTCGTAGGGAGAATCCAAATCTGGTTAAGGCTTATAAAGATTTTAACCCTAAAGGATTTCAAATTTTGGCAGTATCATTGGACCGGAAAAAGGAGGATTGGTTAAAAGGTATTGAAAAAGACCAGCTTACATGGGCCCATGTTTCAGATTTAAAATTTTGGGATAGTAAAGTTGCGGAGATGTATGGGATTAGAGCAATTCCATCTAATTTTTTAATTGACCCTCAAGGTGTTATTGTTGCCAAAAATCTTCATGGCGATGAATTGTTTGAAACTTTATCAAAGATTTACTCAAAATAAATTTTCGTGCAATATTCTAATAATGATGTAAGGCGACAGGATCGTCTGCTTGAAAAAAACGAAGCAATAAGTTTATTGGAAATAGGTGAATTTGGGGTATTATCAATGGCTTCATCTGAAACAGGTGCCTATGGTATCCCATTCAATTATGTGTGGGATAGGAAATTATATCTATATTTTCATTGTGCACCTGAAGGGAAAAAGCTGGAATTGCTAAAAATTGATAACAGGGCAACATTCTGTGTTGTTGGAAGGACAAATGTTATTGCTGAAAAATTCTCCACCGGGTATGAAAGTATAATACTTACAGGTACGGTTTCCCACAATCTTTCAGTTGATGAAAAAAGGAGAGGTCTTGAATTACTGGCCGAAAAATATTCACCGGGTAACAAAGTTGGTGGAGAAAAATATATTGATAAACTGTTTAGTAAAACAGAAGTTTTAAGGTTTGAGATAAAAACTTGTTCAGGAAAGTGCAAAAAGCTTGACTAACCCGGATAAATAGTTTGTTTTTTTAACCAGATCACAAGCACAGGCCGGCATCCAATGAGTATCTTTACCATCCCGTTTTACATTACACCCTATTGGTTTTGTTTTTGTAAATAGCAGCGGATTACCTTCTGTTAAAGCACCAGGCACAAGGTCAGGAGTATTTTCGGTAATTTTTGATGTATCTCCTGGTGAGCCAATTCCACGCCCTGTGTAAACAGGCTCCCTATTAAGATTAGGTACCTTTATTTGTGCCAATTTTCTTTATCTTTTTTTAACCACGGTATATGCAATTTTTTTATTCATAGCTGTCAATTTAACCAAAGCAATACATTTACAGGTATTCAAATTATGTACGGGCATTAATTTGGTCCATTAAGCCACATTAATCTATTATTGTTCAAAACGATTTATAACAGGGTTGTTCAACTAAAAAAGGAAAAAATGTGAGGTTACAAATTTGAATTTTATAGCCTATTTGGAACTTTTCTTCTTGGATTTAAAATAATCTTATTTCTACTAAAAAAAACTTTTATAAATTCTAACCGTAAAAGAACCGTTGAAAAAATATAGAAATTAATTGAGTAATTTAGACAATGTAATTTGTTTTAGGCTGGTAATTTATATTTAGAACCATGTACCGATACATTTTAATACTTACATTTATTGGTTTATTCAGTTCCCTAAAATCACAGATAGGTTATGGAGGACAACCATCCTTAAAACCAATTGAAAAATTGAATGGTTCATTCAAAGCAATTAGGGAAATGGAAAGATTACCGGCATCGGTAAATAAAAAATTGAATGAAGATATTGCAAAGAAGGGTGACGCCCTAAGGTTTGCACATCCGTTTTTTGTAAACCTTACTCCAAATAATTCAGGAGAGTGGAATATTGACGAAAATGGTAACCGTATCTGGAGATTAGCTATACGTTCAAAAGGAGCTTATTCCTTAAATCTGATTTTTGACAGGTTTAACCTTGCCCAGGGCGCATCGGTTTATATTTTTGATCCCTTGCAAAGAATTGTTTTAGGAGCCTTTACCAATAAGAATAATCAAACATCAGGTAATTTAGCTACTGCACCAGTGCCTGGCGATGAAATTATAGTTGAACTTCATTTACCCCCCGGAACAGAAAAACAATCCGATTTGATGATTGGTGCAATAAACCATGATTACTTAAATATATTTCCATATTTTGATTTAAAGGGGGGAGGATTTGGTGATAGCGGGTCATGTAATCAAAATTTTACATGTAATTTTGATGGAATGGTACGTGATTTGGGCAGATCTGTTTGTAAAATTATTGTTGACGGTACTGAACTTTGTTCCGGAACTCTTATTAATAATGCCAGAAGAAACGGAGTACCATATTTCTTAACTGCAGCACATTGTTTAAAGCAGGCTAATTCTGCATCAACAGTAATTTTTTATTTTAATTACCAGGTTCCAAAGTGTGAAAGTGCAATTGAAGGTTTTCCAAACCAGACTCTATCGGGCTCTTTTTTACGGGCTTATGCCGAGGCTTTAGATGTTGCGTTACTTGAAATGAGTTCAATACCCCCAGCAACATATAGGCCTTACTGGGCAGGTTGGTCGCGTACTACAACACCGGCAGCCCCGGTTAAATCCATTCATCATCCGGAGGGAGATGTAAAAAAAATTGCTAATTCAAATGGGGCACCTACAGCTACTTCATTTTCAGCTTCATCACCGGGGGGTGTTCCATTTATTTCAAACTCCCACTGGCTTGTTGGTACCTGGCAAATTGGAACTACCGAACCGGGGTCGTCAGGTGGTGGTTTGTTTGATAATAACGGCTTTTTAATTGGTTCACTAAGTGGTGGGGCAGCAACTTGCAGTAACCCGGTAAATGATTATTTTGCACGGTTAAATAAATCATGGAATCATTTTTCAGAAACCAATAAGCAATTAGCTTTCTGGTTAGACCCCGACGGGCAGTTGCCCCTGTCGGTTACAGGGTTTGATTATTATGATGGTTCGGTTGAAAGGATTACCAACTTTGTAAAAGAGGATGTAGCAGTTAGGAGCTATATAAAGCCGGGCAAGGGTGTTTGGGCGGGTCATAACTCATTGTCCACAAAAAGCTTTGCTGAACGCTATCCCTGGGTTAATTCAGCAACAATACACGGTATTTATCTTGTAACAGCCAACTCTGTATCAAGTAGCAGTAAATCAATAAATCTGCGGATTTGGAACGGATCGGTTGAACCAGAATTTTTGGTTGCTTCAAAGAATGGAATTCAATTAAGTCAGTTAAAGGTGAATCGTGATAACCTGGTATTACTTAATGAACCAGTTCAGGTTACAGGCCCATTTTGGGTTGAGGTAGAACTTGATTATGTAGCTCCTGTCGATAGTTTTGCGGTTTACCAGTCTGCACCTCTGGCATCACGTATAAAAAATACTGCATGGTTAAAAAGTAGTTTAAATCAGTGGAATGAGTTTGAAGATTGGCAGATTGGAAATTACCCGGCCTCATTCTGGATAGATATACTTGCTTCTGATGTGCGAAAAGAAGAAACTTCAGTTAATGAGATTGATGAAAATTCATTGTTTTTATATCCCAATCCTTTTTGTAATATGATAAACTTGCGTATTAATGGTAACGGTACGGGAATTTTGGAATTTTTTAATATTGCCGGACAAAGAGTTTATTTGACCCAAATTACAGTAGAACAAGGTGAATGTACGGTTAATTTACCCGCATTAAACCATGGGTTATATATTGTTAAAATTAATATTAATGGAAGGGTGTACAACCAGAAAGTTATAGTTGATAATTGTTTTAATTAAGAATTTTAATATTATCAATACAAACATAACGTGGTGTTAATATTTCCCCATTTGAGCCGGTAACAGAAGAAGTTAATTTTAATACAAGTTTGTTTACCATACCCAGGGAAGAAAGGTCCACAGGTGTAAATTTATTTACAATATAATCTCTTTTATTATTTTCAAATCTGTAATCGGCCAAATAAAAATCAACTTTACCGGTAATTTCTCCACCCAGGTTGTAACCTTCAATGGTTAATAAAAACCAATCGGGTTCGTTATTTGATTCACCTCCAAATCTTTTTATTCCTTCAGCCCCGTTTTTAATAGTTAAATATACAAGGGTTGAATTACAAACGGCAATACTCTTAATTTGATGGTTTCGGCCATCATTAAAAATGACCGCCCCATTAAAAGGTGATGGCGGCTGGCTAAAAATCATAAAAGTATTCTTTGCAGTTTCTGATGTGAAGGCACTTAACACATTAGCAGAAGAGTTTTCCTGGCCTGTTCTGTTGCATAAAGCATAACCAAACCATTGTGTTTCAGTAGATGGGTTAGCGGGAAATATAACCCCTTTTGTTAAAAACCAGGGAGTTTCCTGGGGAAGGTTTAATCCTACATCTGCGTTTCCTTCAAGTTTAAGCTCAGCGAAATTAATCATTACTATTGTTGTAACCGGGATATCAATTGAATCTTTACCGTTGGGGGTTTGTACTACAAAACTGTACACATCTTTCCCCAATTTGACCGATTTATGTTTTATTGACTGCTTATTGGCAATTTTTTCCCCATTTAAATACCATGTATATATTGAATTATAATTATAAGTAATTTTTGGTGACAGGGTTATACTATCACCAACCTCCAACTCATAACCTGTTTCGGGCATTTTAATAAATATTTGTGGTGGCCCAATTATATCTTCACCCTTTTTATTACATGAAAAAACCAGTATAAGAGTTATTAGCAGTATAGCATAAACATATATTTTTTCTAAAATATTTTTATACATATTATTGCTCAATTATTTGAGGTTAAAGCAGTAAATAAATAATTTATTTTATTTGACACAATGCATTTGCATTTGATGTTAGTTATTTTTCTTAAGTTTTAAAGTATTATATACAGGGCACCTTTATAAAAAATAAACATTCCACGCGAATTAAGTTATTGCATGTTTGGTAAAATACCAAAACTTCGCAATATTGTACAAATAAGGGAAAAAATAACCGGATTTGATTAAAATTTACTTTTTACTTATCAAAGCCCTGTCCAGAAATGATGGTAATTGTTGAGCGTCAATACGTTTAGCAATAATTCTTTTATTTTTATCCAAAACGTATATCATAGGTGTACTTTTAATATCGTAATAATTTCTGAACCGTGTTGTATGGTACGGATCATAAACATTTATCCATCCCACCAGGCCATTTTCATTAATAAATTCTTCCCATTTTTTTTTATCATGCAGGTTATATACAGCAAAAACCTGTACCCCTTTATTACGGTATTTTTCAAAAACTTTACTATATAATTCCGGAATTTCTTTTTTACAATGTCCGCAATCAGGTTCATAAAACAAAAGAATTGTTAAAGCGGCATTTACTTCGTGCAATCTGAAAAACTCACCTGTTATACTTTCCATTTTAAGGTCGTGGGCTACTTTTCCAATTAGAGTTGGCTTAACTTCTTCAACTCTTTTTTTTAGGTTTGTAATAAATTCATCATTAGCCCAATATGCTTTTCCCGACAGGTAATATTTTTCAGCCAGGGCAACCATCGCTGCATCCATACCCATAATCTGGCTGCTGTTTACGTGGTTAAATATAAATTGAACGAGGTAACGGAACATTTCTTTATTATCACCGGCTTTATCAATTATCCTAATAGATTGGTTAGTAACTGTATCCGGTATAGGTATAAGCATTTGGGTAAAGTACCTTTCAAGTTTGGCATGAAAAAATGGTGTCCTGATTAATCTTGAATCAGAAAGGTCCATATTATCAAAATAATGATCCTTAATATACCAGGCTCGCTTAAAATGAAGCACAGAATCAGGGTTTACTGTACCCTTGGGTAGCTGAAAATCCGGTATTGGCACCTCCTGAAATGCTTTAACAAATGAAGCTACAAAGCTGTTTTCATTATTACTTATTATCTCATCCCAATATTTTTTTACTTCATTGTTTATATTGTCAAGTTCGCTATTAAGTTGCTTTAGTTTCGTGGGATCGTTTTCAGCTTCGGTTATCTTTTCTCTTAAATCATTGGCAATTATTCCTTTTTTTTCCATGAATTTTTGAAGTTCAAGAAAAACAACAGGTTCATTGGCACCTTTAATAACCAGGCTCTCATAGAAATTTGCTGTATCTGTTTCCAGAGAAAAAATTTGTTCCTTATTAACTAAAAAGTCAAAAAACTTTCCATTGGGAAAATAGAAAAGATAAATACCTCCGGGCAGTGGTTCTTTCCCTGTAAATACAGCAATACCTTTAGAGTCGATTTTTACAGTGTCTTTTACATAAATCTGCTTGTTTGAGTGATATCCAAGTATTACATTTTTATTATTAAATCCATTTACTTTAAGTTGAATTCTGTAACCAGCCTGTGCATTTATGTAATTTGTTCCGATAAGCAAAAGTAACAGAATGATTATAAATGATTTAAACGGTTTCATTTTTCTGGTATTTTTAATTTTCAATATGTTAAAAGTCAATAGTTTTTTAATATTTCACTAAACAATTATTATGCCTTTGTTGAAACAAATTATTTAATGGTACTGTTTTGACTTAAACTCAAATTACGCATTTTAAAATGCGTAATCGATAAAGTGCTTGTAATCAATTCCAAAGATTTGGAGTTGAAACAATCACTAAATCGGGATTATCCCAATTAAATCAGATAGTTCGGCTCATACTTCGTCTCCTATTGATTAATTTGGGTTAAACTTCACAAAGCCACGGTTTTTTCTTTTAACCAATTCAAATGAGCCCCATCAAGGTAAGGGGCTAATGAATCAAATACTTTCTGATGATAACCATTTAACCATTTTATCTCCTTAACTGTTAAAAGTTCTTTTGATATTAGAGACTTATCAATAGGACAAAGTGTCAGAGTTTCAAATTTAAGGAATTGACCATATTCTGTTTTCATGGCCTGTTGGCACAAGATTAGGTTTTCAATACGGATACCATAATCACCCTGCCTGTAAAGTCCGGGTTCGTTGGATGTAACCATTCCTGGCTCCAACTCAACTCCATTATCCTGTGGCCGCAAACTTTGCGGACCTTCATGGACATTAAGAAAAAAGCCTATTCCATGGCCTGTTCCATGTCCATAGTTTAATCCCTGCTCCCACAAAGGTTCGCGTGCCAATGTGTCAAGATGTACCCCCCTGGTTCCTAAGGGGAAAACAGCTGTTGCAATATTAATATGTCCTTTTAATACTAAAGTAAAGTCATTTACAGCCTGTTCAGTAACTTTTCCAAAAGCAATTGTGCGCGTTATATCCGTAGTGCCACCCCAATATTGCCCACCTGAGTCAATCAGAAATAATCCCTCTGATTTTATTTTTTTATCGGTTTCGGAGGTTGGATTATAATGCACAATTGCACCATGGTCACCATAGGCTGAAATAGTTGAAAATGACTCGCCAATATATTCTTCATTTTCGGCCCTGAATGATTGCAGTTTTTTTGCAGCTTTTATTTCGGTTATATTCTCTGATTTAATGGAGTTATTTAACCAAAATAGAAACTTAACCATTGCAACGCCGTCTTTCACCATTGTTTCACGAAGGTTGAAAATTTCTGTTTCAGTTTTTTTTGATTTAATTATTGTTATTATACCGGGTATTTCTTTTTTAGTTGCTTTGGAAGGGATTAACGAAAAAACGGATGAATTTATTCTTGCAGGATCGGTTAAAACAACACAGTCATCAGGTAATTCTTCAATGTGCCTGTAAAAATGGTTGTACATATATACTTTAACACCATCGGTTGATAGTTCTTTTGCTATTTGTGCAGTCAGTTTGTGGGGATTAATAAATAATCTTACCTGGTCGATTGTAATAATAAGAAAGGCATGAAATACTGGGTTGTAGGAAATATCAGTACCTCGCAAATTAAGGGCCCATGCAATTTCATCAAGGGATACAACAATGTAATGTGATACCCCATTATTTAGCATATTTTCACGAATTGTTTTTATTTTATCAGCCCGTGAAAACCCGTTCCATTTTGTTTCATGGGTAAAAACTGTTTCTTCGGGTATGGGAGGACGCGTATCCCAAATATCTTCTGCAGGTGAAACGTTTATATCCAGATGAATTTTCCCTGTCCGCAGGTTTCGCGAAAGTTCCCTCATTTTATTAACTGATATAGTTGATCCGTTTACACCAACTTTATTTCCCGGCATAAGCACATCTGATAGCCATGTTGAAATGTCAGGAACACCGGGTTCCCCATCCCTGAATAATTGGATGCACGAAGAGTCTAATTGTTCACCGGCCTGTAAATAATAGCGGGAGTCGGTCCATAAAAATGCTTCTTCGGAAGTTACAACAAGTGTACCTGCTGAACCTGTAAAACCGCTTATCCATTCACGAACTTTCCAATGTTCGGCCGGGTACTCACTTAAATGTGGATCGGCTGAAGTAATTATACATGCATGGAGACCAATATCGTCCATTTTGTTTCTAAGGGCTAACAATTTCTCGGATATTTGCATAATAAAGATTTTCCTCCGTTAATATTAAGTTAAAACCGATAATTTCAGTAAATGTTTTTTAAAGTAAACACTATATTATTACATCTGATAACAGTTCTGGGTTAAATTTAAAAATAACCTGACTAAATACAATGGCATATCAATCCATATTACCAATTACACCTTGTTACTTAGAAAAAGGCTGATATTTAAAATCATAACTACATTTAAACTACAACCAATTTGGAACAATTTTTACGCTTTTTCATTTAATTGGTTTGTGACTTTTGTTTAAAAAGTTTAAAAAGCAAATAGTTTCGGCTTAATCACCTATTTTTGGCAATTGTTATTCTATTGTTTTATATAGATAATGTAACGAGCATGATTCGTAAAACAAAACTTGTCCCGGCTTTTCGGGAAACAGTATGTAAATTCATCATGTGGGTTCATCCGTAGTTATTAATTTAAAATTTTTTTAAAATGAAAATTAACAATTTATTTAATCAATCGCAGGCCTTATGTTTTAAGAGGTGGATGGGGACAAATTATGCCATCTTTAATACAATTAAAAGAGAAGTAAGGATAGGTATCTTATTAACCACTTATCTGTCTTATATTGGTTTTCAGGGCTTATATGCACAAACAGATACAACTGTAATAAATAAAAAGATAAAGTTAAACGAGATTGAGGTAACAGCCCGGCGGGCTCCGTCTGTTTACTCGGAGGTTGGAAGAATTGTAACGGTTTTATCAAGGTCCCAAATCGAATCAATTCCGGTTTCAAGCGTTCAGGAACTGTTAAGGCAGGTTATGAGTGTTGATGTACGTGAAAGAGGCCCCTTAGGTATACAAGCTGATATTAGCATTAGGGGAGGTTCATTTGACCAGGTTATAGTTCTTTTAAATGGTGTTAATATAACCGATCCGCAAACAGGGCATCATACTTTAAATCTTCCGGTTGATTTGCAAAGTATTGAACGCATTGAAATACTTTATGGCCCGGCTGCAAGGGTTTATGGCCCAAATGCATTTAGCGGGGCAATAAATATTGTTACCGGCACGTCTGATGTAAATAAATCTACAATTAGAACTTTAGCAGGCGAGCATGGTTTATATAGCACCGGGGTAAATACTACAATCAACCAGGGTTTGCTCAGGAATTTTATTTCAGTAAATAAGGGTGGTAGTGAAGGCTATAAAACCAATACAGACTTTGACGTATTAAACCTTTTCTACCATGGTCAGTTACAGTTAAATAACGATAAGTTATCTTTTCAGGTTGGGCATACCAATAAATCATTTGGGGCAAATTCATTTTATACTGCCAGGTTTCCAAACCAGTTTGAGGAAACGAAAACAACTTTTTCATCACTTTCTTTTAATTCAGGAAATAAAATAAGAGTAATTTCAAATGTTTACTGGCGAAGGCACCACGACAGGTTTGAGCTGTTCAGGGATTTTAAGGATGCTGAAACCTGGTATACCGGGCACAACTATCATTTAACAGATGTATTTGGTGCGGGAGTGAGTGCAGTTATACCTTCTGGGATAGGGAAAACATCTGTAGGAGGGGAGGTAAGGGGTGAAAATGTTTGGAGTAATGTACTTGGTAATACCTTGGGGAAATCAATTAAAGTTCCGGGTGAAAAAGGCAAGTATTTTACAAAAGGCTTTTCACGCTCCAATGCGTCAGTATTTGCAGAGCATAATTATACAATTAAAAGTTTCAGTGTTTCTGCAGGGGTTTTATTAAATCAAAACTCACAATTAGGTTATGAGGTTGATGTGTTTCCGGGTGTTGATTTAAGTTTCTGGATTACCCCTAATCTTAAATGGATAGCAAGTTATAACAGTTCACTCCGATTGCCCACATTTACCGATTTGTTTTATTCCGGTCCAACAAATATTGGAAACCCTAATCTAAAACCTGAAGAAAGTTCTATGGTTGAGATGGGTTTAAAATTCAACAATAAACTTTTATCGGCCCATGCCGTTGGTTTTTACCGTGAGGGCAGGAACCTTATTGACTGGGGAAGGATTCCCGGTGAACCAAAATATACAACCTCCAATATTAACAGTGTAAATACATATGGGTTGGAATTTCTGGTTAGTATGCCATTAACAACCCTTTTACCGGGCCAGAATTTGATTAAAGACCTAAATATTAATTACACTTATGTGCACCAGGATAAAAAAGCGGATGAAGGATATGAGTCGGTTTATGTTTTGGACCACTTACGTAGCAAGCTTAATATAGGGTTAGTGCATGGAATTGGTTTAAAAAATTTCACTGCAAACTGGAATTTCCTGTACCGCGACAGGATTGGTTTTTATACGGTTTCGGCAACAAATGTGCAACGTAGTTATAACCCATTTTGGATTACCGATTTTCGACTTACCTGGAATAAAAAGCGGGTTAAAATATTTACCGAAGCATCTAATCTCCTTGATGAAAAGTATTCTGATATTGGTGAATTGATACAGCCCGGAAGATGGGTAAAAGGAGGGGTTATTCTGGACTTTTAAATTAAGATTGTTTGGATTAGCCTATCGACCACATATTATAAACCCAAATTTGTCATTAGCCATTTTTTCTAATGACCGTCATTAGAAATTAATAGTGTTAAGTTATTGAT
>JBBIVA010000122.1:0-12017 GCA_037439945.1 Marinilabiliaceae bacterium | reverse complement strand
AAATTGATTCTCAATAACTGTATTTTCGATCTGAATTTATTTTGGACAGATGTGATTGAAAATTAAAGGATCCCTTGGTATTATTGAAAACACCTTGTTTAGAGTTAAAAATGTGGTAATAGATAGTAAAAAGAGAAGTTAAAAAATTAATGATATTTAACATTTAAGTGATGCAAAGGCCCGGTTTTTACTACATAGGCAAATAAGATAGGATTTGTGAGAGATGCGTTGAAAGTTGGAGCATACCTAAGCCCTAGAAGAGAAAAGTGATAAAAAAAGTTATATATTTAACAATCATCAATAAAGTAACATTAGTTTAATTATAATTATAACACATGTTGTTTAGTTTCAAATAACCAATATTTAATGCCGTTTATTTTTGCTTTTTTTTAAAAGTTTATTTTGAAATGGCTGCAATAAAGCTCGATTCAAAATTCATAAAAAAACGAAATTTTTGTAATTTTATTTTTGTAGAAACCCATCGATTTTCCTATTAAAAAACTTATTATAAGACTATTAAATCAGTAAAACCCATCAATTTTCCAAATTATGATCTAATCTTTATTTTTATGTAATACATTAAATCACACCATTTATAACCGAACTCAGGTTAATAGTTATTTTTAAATGTTTTCCAATATATTTATGTTTAAAAAAATCGATTTTTGTAGTAAAAAGAATTTATATATTCGCTTTTGCAAAAAACATAATTTTGAAATTGTTAAAAACTTTTCTTAAATTATTTGTTATCAATGCGCAAACAAAAAATAATAACTTATCAGTAAAAATTTTCTATACGTCAACTGATGAAGCATACTACTGGTATGGGTTAAATCAGTAAACCAGAAATAAAAAAAAATAGAATGAAAATATCCATTGTTGGAACAGGTTATGTTGGTTTGGTAACTGGTGCCTGCTTTGCCGAAACAGGTATTAATGTTACATGTGTTGACATAGATGAAAGAAAAATCAACAATCTGAAAGAAGGTATTATTCCAATTTACGAACCTGGTTTGGAAACCATGGTTAAAAATAATATTGAGAAAAACAGGTTAAGGTTTACAACCGGTTTAAAGGAAAGTATTGAACTTGCCGAGGTTGTATTTATTGCAGTTGGAACTCCCTCCGATAAGGATGGCAGTGCAGACCTTAAATATGTTTTGGAAGTTGCCAGGCAAATTGGTAAATGCATGGCCCAATATTTGGTAGTAGTTACCAAAAGTACTGTACCTATTGGTACTTCATTAAAAGTAAAAGCCGCCATAAAGGACGAATTAGAAAAAAGAGGGGCTGAAATAGACTATGATGTTGCATCAAATCCCGAATTCTTAAAAGAGGGTAATGCCGTAGAGGATTTCATGAAACCTGACCGTATAATTGTTGGTGTAGAGAGTGACAGGGCTGAAAAGATTATGGGTAAATTATATAAACCATTTCTTCTTAATAATCACCCCATTTTATTTATGGATATACCCTCGGCTGAGTTAACCAAATATACAGCCAATGCCATGCTTGCAACCAAAATTAGCTTTATGAATGATATAGCTAATTTATGTGAATTAGTTGGCGCTGATATTAACATGGTACGTAAAGGAATTGGAACTGACAGCCGAATTGGAAACAAATTCATTTATGCCGGTGTTGGTTATGGGGGCAGTTGTTTCCCAAAGGATGTAAAAGCAATAATTAAAACTGCCGAAAATTTAAACTACCCATTGCGAATGTTAAAAGCGGTTGAAGAGATTAACGAAGACCAGAAAATGGTATTGGTTAAAAAAGTTAAATCGCATTTTAAAAATGATTTGAAAGGAAAAACCTTTGCTGTTTGGGGTTTAGCGTTTAAGCCCAACACTGATGATATGCGCGAAGCTCCATCAGTGATAATAATTGATGCCTTGTTAGAAGCCGGAGCAAGAGTAAAAGCCTATGACCCTGTGGCACATGATGAAGCAAAGAAAGTTTTTGGTAATAAAATTAATTATGGTAAGGACCCTTATGAAGTATTAATTGAAGCCGATGCTTTATTATTGGTTACTGAATGGAATGAATTCAGGATACCAAATTTTAAGGTAATGGACAAACTAATGAACCAAAAAGTAGTTTTTGATGGCAGAAATATTTATGATCCTGCTGAAATAGTTGATAACGGCTTCATTTATTATTCAATAGGAAGGAAAAACCAGGGAAAAGTAAATTAATCCCTGTTTGTAAGGAAAAGAATATTTAGAAATTCAGTTACCGGTATTTTAAATTTTTATTTTATGAGGAGGATTTTAGTTACAGGTGGCGCAGGTTTTATTGGATCTCATTTATGTGAGAGGTTACTAAAAGAAGGTAATGAGGTAATTTGTTTAGATAATTATTTCACAGGAACAAAATCAAATATTATACATCTACTTAATAATCCATTTTTTGAAGTAGTAAGACATGATGTTACACATCCTTATTTTATTGAAGCAGATGAAATTTATAATCTTGCATGTCCTGCATCGCCAATACATTACCAGTATAATCCAATCAAAACAATAAAGACTTCTGTAATGGGAGCAATAAATATGTTAGGCCTGGCAAAAAGAATAAGGGCAAAAATACTGCAGGCATCAACAAGTGAAGTTTATGGCGATCCACAAATACACCCTCAAACTGAAAACTATTGGGGAAACGTTAATCCAATAGGTTTAAGATCATGTTATGACGAAGGCAAAAGATGTGCTGAAAGTCTGTTTCTTAACTATTACAGGCAAAACAACGTTAGAATTAAAATAATAAGGATTTTCAACACATACGGCCCTAAAATGCACCCTAATGACGGCCGGGTGGTCTCAAACTTTATTGTGCAGGCATTAAAAAATGAGCCTATCACAATTTTTGGCGATGGAACCCAAACAAGAAGCTTCCAGTTTATTGACGACCTGTTGGATGGAATGATTAAAATGATGTCAACCGGTGACAAATTTATTGGGCCGGTAAATATTGGAAATCCCAACGAATTTTCAATGCTGGAACTTGCCAACGAAGTTATCACCCTTACAAATTCCAGGTCAAAGCTTACATTTAAACCTTTACCATCAGATGATCCCACCCAACGTCAACCTAATATTGATTTAGCAAAAAAAGAACTGAATTGGGAACCCAAAGTACAATTAAGGGAAGGACTTATAAAAACAATAGGGTATTTTGAAAATATTTTGGTAAAAGGCTGAAATATAAGAATCGTTCAAACGGGCGACAAATTAAAATTACCCCGTGGTAACTTACTCATTTATAACTTTGTGTTTAATTGAAAAAACAAATTTTAACCCAGTGTTACCATTCTTAAAAGGGTAATGATAATAAATGGGAAAAAAGTATTTTTTTATAATTAACACATTATATAGAAGGTTTTTAATTATAAAATGGTAATTCTAATATGAAACAAGAACCGGGTAATGGGGACTGTTTTTGTTTGGTAAAAAAAATAAAAATTATTAACTGAAAAAACGGGCATGTTTCGCAAAACACCACTTGTCCCGCCTTTTCGTGAAACATGGATGAACCCAAGATCGATGAAGTAAAAATATCAAAGATGGAGTTCTCCCGTAATAAAGGGACATGCTATGCGACCTTAAACTAAAAATTATTTACTGATGAAAGGAATAATATTGGCTGGTGGTTCAGGTACCAGGTTGTACCCGGCCACAAAAAGTATTTCAAAACAAATAATCCCGGTTTATGATAAACCTATGGTTTATTATCCTCTTTCGGTACTTATGTTAAGCGGAATAAGGCACATACTTATTATTTCAACACCCGATGATTTACCATTGTATAAAAAACTTTTAGGGGATGGGTCCCTTTGGGGGCTAAAATTTGAATACGCTGAACAACCCTCGCCTGATGGATTGGCCCAGGCATTTATTATTGGTGAAAAATTTATTGGTAATGACCCTGTATGCCTCATTCTTGGAGATAATATTTTTTATGGGTACGAATTCAGCAAAATATTGAAAAAAGTTAGCTCATTAACAACAGGATCGGCGGTTTTTGGTTACTATGTAAATGATCCTGAGCGATATGGTGTTGCTGAACTTGATTCTGATGGTAGGGTTATTGGCATTGAAGAAAAACCTTCCGAACCTAAATCTAATTTTGCTGTAACCGGCCTTTACTTTTATGGTCCGGATGTGGTTGAAAAAGCAAAGAGACTAAAACCAAGTAAAAGAGGAGAACTTGAAATAACTGATTTAAACAGGCTTTACCTTGATGAAGGAAAACTTTACATGAAAATTATGGGCCGTGGGATGGCCTGGCTGGATACAGGTACGCATGACAGTTTATTGCAAGCATCAAATTTTATTGCAACCATTGAAAAGCGTCAGGGACTTAAAATTGCCTGTGTTGAGGAGATTGCATACAAAAGTGGCTACATTTCTAAAAATGAGCTGATTGAATTGGCACAACCCCTGGCAAAAAATGAATACGGCAAATATTTATTAAGAATTGCCAAGCAGGATATTCAGGTTATAAAAGATGAACTGTAATTAAGATTATTTGAGTTAATATTAAAACTCATTTTAATGCTATCAATTAAAAACAAAATCTATTTAAGGTTATTTATTTTTTCTCCTTATTGTTTTATATGGAAATTCAACACACATCAATATCAGACTTATTAATTATAAAACCGGCGGTTTTTAATGATGACCGGGGTTACTTTTATGAAGTCTTTAACCAGGTCAGATACTGTAAGGAAGGGCTGAATTCCAATTTTATACAGGATAACCTCTCATATTCGGTAAAAGGAACAATAAGAGGTCTTCATTATCAGTCAGAACCATACGCTCAGGCAAAATTGATTCAGGTATTAAAAGGCAGAGTTTTGGATATTGCAGTTGATTTACGCAATGGATCACCAACTTATGGAAAACATTTTGCCATTGAGCTATCCCAGGAAAATAAACTTCAGTTTTTTATCCCCCGTGGGTTTGCACATGGTTTTTCCGTTTTAAGTGATGATGCAATATTTTATTATAAATGTGATAATGAATATAATAAGGCTTACGAAAGAGGAATTGTTTATAACGATGAAAGTTTAAAAATTGATTGGAAAATTCCATCTGGGAAAGAAATTGTATCACCTAAAGATTTGATGTTACCTTCATTTATCGATTCTGAAATTAACTTTACATTTTCTGAATAGCAATTAGATTTTCGTAATTTTGTTGGGATTATAATTTTAACTAAGGAATTATTAGAAATTGTCTTAAATGAGAGTGTTGGTAATAGGAAAAGAGGGTCAATTAGGGTCAACATTATCCAATTTAATAATTGATGAAAATTTTGCCACTTTTGTGCAAACAGGCCTTGATGAACTCGATATAACCAATGAAGGGGATGTTAGAAAAATTATTGAGAAAATAAAACCTGATTATATAATTAACTGCACAGCCTTTACAGCTGTTGTAAACGCAGAGTTCGAAGCCGAATTGGCAAGAAAAGTAAATGCGATTGGGGTAAAAAATATTGGTAAATATGCTTCGTCAATAGGGGCTGGGGTTATTCACATATCGACTGATTATGTATTTGATGGTAAAGCCAATACGCCATTAACACCCGATATGGAACCAAATCCATTATCTGTGTATGGTAAAACCAAGCTTGAAGGTGAAAATTTTCTTCTAAATGAAAATGCTAAAAGTATAATAATCAGAACATCATGGCTATATTCACCTTATGGCCAAAATTTTATGAAAACCATGCTGGGACTGGGAACAAAGCAGAGCCAGGTTGATGTTGTTTATGATCAGGCAGGAACACCTACATATTCATTTGACCTGGCAAAAGTTTTATTGCACATTCTTAAAAGAACCTCCTCCGACCCATTAGCATTTAAACCCGGTATTTACCACTACTCAAACGAAGGAGTTTGCACCTGGTACGACTTTGCTCAAATGATTTACCGCATTGCAGGAATAAATTGTTTAGTTAACCCGGTGCGTACCGATGTAATAAAATCTATTGCACCCCGCCCTGCCTATTCAGTGCTTGATAAAACGGCCATAAAAAAGGAATTTGACATATCAATTCCATACTGGACCGACAGTTTAAAGGAGTGTATAAGCAAACTCGAACAAAACAAGAAATAATAAATTTGAAATAATATTGCAACTATGGATAAGAACATGGTTTTAGCCCAGGTAAAAAAAAAGGCCCAGGCCTGGTTAGATGGTGGATATGACAACGAAACCAGGGAAAATGTTAAAAAACTCCTTAACAATCCGGATACAACCGAATTGGTCGATGCTTTTTATAAAAACCTTGAATTTGGTACCGGTGGGTTAAGAGGAATTATGGGAGCAGGCTCCAACCGAATGAATAAATATACTGCTGGAGGGGCTACCCAGGGTTTGGCAAATTATTTGTTAAAAGAGTTTGCTCATTTACCCGAAATAAAGGTCGTTATTGGACACGATTGCCGAAATAACAGCCGCTTCTTCGCCGAAACTATGGCAAATATATTTTCAGCAAATGGTATCACTGCCTATCTATTCGACGATTTACGTCCAACCCCCGAAATATCATTTGCAATAAGAAAACTGGGATGCCAAAGCGGAATTGTTATTACTGCTTCACATAACCCTAAAGAGTATAACGGATATAAGGCCTATTGGAATGACGGTGCCCAGGTAGTGGCACCACATGATACCAATATTATTTCCGAAGTAAATAAAATTAAATCTGTTGATGAAATTAAGTTTAAGGGAAATAAGGATAAAATTAAAATAATTGGTCCCGAAATGGATGACCTGTTTTTAAAACAAATACAATCCATTTCACTTAACCCTGATGTTATAGCCCGCCAAAGTGATATGAAAATTGTTTTTACCCCCATTCATGGCACAACGGTAAAGATGGTTCCGCAGGCCTTACGCTTACTTGGTTTTAAAAATATTATTAATGTACCCGAACAGGATGTTGTTAGCGGTGATTTTCCCACAGTTTTATCCCCTAACCCTGAAGAACCTGAAGCTCTTAAAATGGCCATTGAAAAAGCCATTGTTACAGGTGCAGACCTGGTAGCAGCCTCTGATCCTGATGGCGACCGTCTGGGTATAGCTGTTAGAGATGATAATGGTAATTTTGTTCTGGTTAACGGAAACCAGACTGCAACCCTCCTTGTTTGGTATATACTAAATCAATGGAAGGGAAAAGGCTTGATTAAAGGGGATGAATATATTGTTAAAACAATTGTATCATCAGAGATTATTAAAAACATTGCCGATAATATAGGTGTTGAATGTTTTGATGTTTACACCGGGTTCAAGTGGATAGCAATGGTAATACGGGAACTTGAAGGAAAGCGCAAATATATTTGCGGTGGTGAAGAGAGCTATGGTTTTCTGCCGGGAGATTATGTTCGTGATAAGGATTCAGTTGGGGCAATTGCATTAATTGCCGAAATAGCTGCCTGGGCCCGGGATAATGGCAAAACTGTATATGATTTATTAAAAATGATTTATAATGAAAACGGTTTCTCACAGGAAAGGTTAATTTCAATTGTAAGGAAAGGAAAAGCCGGTGCAGATGAAATAAAAGCAATAATGGAGAAATTCAGAAATAATGCGCCTGAAACTTTAGGAGGATCAAAAGTTTCGATTGTTAAAGATTATTTGTCGCTTAAATCTGTTAACAGAAAAACCAACATAGTTGAAACAATTAATCAACCTGTTGAATCTGATGTACTTCAATTTTTCACAGAAGATGGTTCAAAAATTTCTATCAGGCCATCAGGAACAGAACCAAAAATTAAGTTCTACTTTGAAGTTCAGGTTAATCTTGATGACCCATCAAAATATGAGTTGGCTGCCAAAGTTGCAAATGAAAAAATTGATCGAATTATTGATGATTTAAAACTCAATTAAAACCCAACTGGAACTACTGAATTATTATAATATTAAGCTTTATTAAATCAAAATTTGCTATTATACAATAATTGTAAATCACAGTAATAAAAAAATAGCCAGCCTGTATAACCAATAAGTATAATTGCAAAATTATTATAAATACACTAAAATAACCCGTTGGCTTGCTTTAGTAATTACTAAAAAAGCCATCGGGGAAATTTACAAAATAAACACGAACGGTAGCCCTTGTAATGGCAGTATAAAGCCATCGTATTAATTCTCTCGACAAATATTCCTTAGTAAAATAGCCCAAATCAATAAAAACAGCTTTCCATTGCCCTCCCTGTGACTTATGACAAGTAATTGAATATGCAAATTTAACCTGGAGCGAATTGTAAAAATCATTCTCCCTGGCCTTTTCATATTGTTTTTTGGGTGGGTGTAAATCCTGATAATCTTCAAGGATTTTATTTAAAAACAGTTCCTGCTCCTCTGCCGTAAAGGTTGGTCCTTCAGATTTTAAACTATCAATAATTATCCTTGTATCTATTTCAATATCATTGTAATCATCCAGTCTGCATGTTATATCAGCAAACCTGTACCCATATAAATCATAGTACTTCTTTATTCTCAATACCTTTACAATATCGCCATTGGCAATAAAATTAACATTGTCATTTTCCTTTATCCAATGGTAATTATTTTTCATTACAAGCAAAAAATCACCTGCCAACAACTCTTCTTCCCTGTATAAAATAGAATTTCTTATTCCCTGGTTATACCTGTTAGCCAATTTATTTGACCTGCAAACAACTATTGTTCCTTCAGGGCCAAATTCATCATAACATCTGGATAACTCTTCAAGCAATTCATTTCCGCTAATTCGTTTTATATCACCAAAATTATTTAATTCAAAAGTTGGAAAATCATTTATATTATCCTCGTTATCCAGCAAATTCCTTAAAATAGTAGCATTCCTAAGGATTCCGCTGTTTTCTTCCTGACGCACAACATCAGTTAAAACAGATTCCCAAACTTCAATATTATATCCTTTAAGAAAACCTGAATTTAATGCAGGACTAAGGGTTAACCCAACGGGCGGCAACTGAGCTGTGTCACCAATTAGCATTAACCTGCAATTTAGCGAGTTATAAACAAATGTAATTAAATCATCGAGAAGGCGTCCGGAACCAAATGGAGTTATTCCAAATGGTTCGTTTGATACCATAGATGCCTCGTCAACTATAAAAATTGTATCTTTTAACAGGTTCCTGTTTAAGTTGAACATACCAAAACCATCCCTGGAGGATTTTTGCCTGTAAATTTTTTTATGAACAGTAAAAGCCGGTTGCCCTATAAAGCTGCTTAATACCTTGGAGGCTCTTCCGGTTGGGGCCATTAACACTGTATTTATACCCAATTCGGTCAAAGTTTTGACAAATGCCCCAATTAGTGCGGTTTTTCCTGTTCCGGCAAACCCTTTAAGTAAAAATAGTGGCATATCAGCCCCTGAGCCCATAAAATCAGCCATTGCAGTAATTGCATCGAGCTGAGACCTGGTTGGTTCAAATTCAAAATTATTATTAATTCGTTCTAAAATGTAATGTTTAATCATTTTTAGCAGTAAATAATTACACAAAAAAAACAAGAATAAAATTTTTTTATAAATTTGTGCAACGTTTCGTAATACAAAATTCTAAAAATAATGAAAACAGCATTCCAAATTTTACTAACTATTGCCATTTTTGTTTTAGGTTATTTATGCGTTGAGAGCATTAACAAACCTGTTCGCTTCCAAAAAGAATACGAATTAAGAAAGCAGAAAGTAATAGAACGATTGGTCGATATTCGTTCAGCACAGGTAGCTTACCGTGCAATTAACAATAAATTTACCGGTAGCTTTGATACCCTGATACATTTTATTAAGAATGATTCATTACCCCTGGTAAAAATGGAAGGTAGTTTAACCGACAGTATGTTAATTGCAGGAATGACTGAATTAATGGCCCTTAAAATGGGGATTATAAAGCGTGATACCATACGTATAAGTGTGAGTGACTCATTGTTCAGAAGAAAACCAGGAGTTATTGATTCTTTGCGATACGTTCCATTTTCTGGAGGTAAAACATTTGAAATGGCTGCAGGCACTATTAATACTGCCTCAGGAGTTAAAGTTTCAGTTTTTGAAGCAAAAGTTCATAACAATATTTACCTAAAAGGGCTTGAAAAACAAGAAGTTATAAACTTAAATGACAAAAGCAGGAAATTGGAAAAATATGCTGGATTAAAAGTTGGATCTCTTGAAGAAGCTAATAACAATGCCGGAAACTGGGAATAATTATTTCAACCATGGCCAGTTTTTCTTTTACTGACGAAACATTTGATCGAAACATATCATCATCTTATTTTTTATCCATCCAGGTTAATCTGGATGGATTTTCATTTTGTACCCTCGACCCGGTGAGGAACAAATACATTCAATTAAGGCACATACCACTTATAAACAATGCCCCAATCATAAATCAGATAGAAAGTCTTTTTGAGGAAATTGAGACTCTAAATCTGCCATTCAAAAAAACCCTGGTATTGGTTCCATCAAGGCATGCAACTTTAGTACCTTCGGGAATTTTTGACCCTGCTTTGAAGGATGAATGGTTAAAATTTTGTTTAAATTTAGATGAAGGGCAACTTGTATTGTTCAATAAGGTTAAAATGGCAGATGCCTTTAATGTTTTTTCGGTAAATAAGGCATTGTATAAAATAATGAACTTACAGTTTCCCGAACCGGTTTTTTTTCATCAGTATACACCAATAATTGAAAGCACCTTATCAACAAAAGTTTTAGCGAATGATAGAATTGCGCTTTTTATAAATTTACATCCCGACTTTTTTGATATAGTTGTTTTTGGCAAAAATAATCTTAAGCTATGCAACTCATTTCCAATTAAAAGCGAAAACGATTTTATTTATTTCACACTTTTTGTATTTGAGCAGTTAAAGCTTGAACCAACAAACACTGATGTTGTAATTAATGGATGGCATCCGGATTATTCAAATTTATTTAAACAACTGGCAAACTATATACGGAATTTAAAACAAACGGAATTGCCTGGTATTTTTAATTACAGTTATTATTTTCATGAAACTCGCATGGGTAGTTTTTACAATTTGTTGAGTCTTGCATCATGCGTATAGTAAGCGGTAAACTAAAAGGAAGGCGATTTGCTCCGCCAACCAGTTTCAGGTCGCGCCCAACAACTGATATGGCCAAGGAAAACCTTTTTAACATCCTTAACAATTTTATTGATTTTGAGGATTGTGATGTTCTTGATTTATTTTCAGGTACCGGGGGTATTTCTTATGAATTTGCATCAAGGGGGTGCAAATCTGTTACTTTGGTCGAAAAGGATTACCACCATTATATGTTCATAAAAAAATGTGTTGCAGGGTTTAACCTTTCCAACATTGTCAACCCAATTAAATCAGATGTTTTTCTTTACATAAATTATCTTAATAAACAGAGCTTTGATCTTATCTTTGCCGATCCGCCTTTTGATTTAAAAAATCTTGAGCAAATACCTGATATAGTTTTAAACTGCAATATTCTTAAACCAAATGGCATTTTAATTTTGGAGCATGGCCCCGAATATGATTTTTCGGAACATAAGGCATATAGCCAGACCAGGAATTATGGAAAAGTCTGCTTCTCATTTTTCCACAATATTCTCTTGTAAATTGGACCAGGATTGTAATTAACTGCCTGAGTACAGGTTCCCGAAAATATATCCTCCTTTTTTAAACAGCTTTTTAAGTAAAAAAAAGATTAATAAACAGATACTTGGTTAGTTATGATGTATTTATTCCATTCTGGGTAACCCGGGTTATTAGTTTTACTACCATAAAAAAACAAGTGGTTTACAAATGAAAAATTAACCATTTGGCATATCTAATCACAAATTTGGGTTAACTTCTAATTACGTGATTAATATCAAAATATTACCGATAGTAATTATATTGTAAGGGGCTTTTGAAAAACAACAAAACCTGATAAACAATAAGCTTATCAGGTTTTGAGTTTCTGGCGGTCTGGACGGGGCTCGAACCCGCGACCCCCGGCGTGACAGGCCGGTATTC
>JBBIVA010000121.1:0-12084 GCA_037439945.1 Marinilabiliaceae bacterium | reverse complement strand
AATTTCTAATGACGGTCATTAGAAAAAATGGCTAAAGACAAATTTGGGTTTAACACAATTTTTCTTTAATTATCAAAACTGATAGTCCATTATCACATTGATACGCCTATCGCATTAATCGACAAAATAATTTTAAAGAAAGTTCCCTGCTATCTTATTTAGGTTATTGAGGATGGTAAAACTTTTTCACCGGCAGGTTAATAATCAAATTTAAATGAGGAGACAACCGCTGCATGGTCGGATGGAAACCCTGTTTTATGTTTATCAATTGTTTTGCTTGATATTAAGTCTAATTTGGGGCCTATATAAAAAATATAATCAGACCTGTCCTGTAATCCTTCAGTAAAGTTTATTGGCATTGTAATGCCCCTGTGTTTTGTTTCATCGGGGTAAAACCTTCTGTAGCTGTCAATAAAGCCTGCTTCTTGCATAAAACTGCTTACGGGAAAATCCACTACCAAACCAAAGTATCTTTCTTTATTCTCCTGTGTCCAATCCAGGTGTGAACCTGAATTAAAATCACCGGCAAGTATCAGGGGATATTTATCATTATTTTTTACCAGGGTTTGTAATTCCCATAAAATGTATCTTATTTCGGCACCCCTTGTTTCCATTTCCCTGGCTACTACTGAATCTGGTAATGCTAAACCTGATGATACGTATGCCCTTGTATTTGGCAATGCATTTAACCAAACAGGACAAAATATAATTTGTCTGTTTTCATCCATTTCTATTGTTACAGCACCTATATTTTGGGGACGGAAAACATTATAAGTTTTGCCCAGTGGGTACCTGCTTAAAACTCCTAAGCCGGAACTTCTTTTATAGTAGTAAAACCCTAATTTATCGGCCAGAATTTCCCCGGATCCATACATCTCCTGAATTGCCACAACATCGGCGCCTGATTGTTTAATAACATCATATACCCTTTGTACTCCCACATATCGGCCATCCTGTCGACCACCCGAGCCTATATTCCAGGTTAAAAAAGTAATACTATCGGGCTTCTTTTCGAATATATTTTTATTTGATGAAGAAATATCAGAGTGTAATCTTTTAACCTGTAATGGCGATAACGGTCTGGACCAAATTCCAACGTCATCAATCTGCCCATTAAATGTATCCATCAGCGGATCAGAAGCCATGGGGTCATTGCCAAGAAAGAAGGGAGTACCGATTGTTGTAAGGTCAATATTTTGGAGACTTATAACGGCAACATTTATTCCATTGTAATAAAGCCGGGCTTCTTTGTGTTGATAATCAATTGAAAAGCCAATTTGGTGCCAACCGCCATTGTTTATTGGTTGTCGTTGAACCGTTGGGTTGTAATTTGCAGTATTTATTCCATCTGAAAACCACCATGTCCATGAACCCATAGCCGATTTACCTATTGACCAACCCCTTATCCCCAATTCTTCATACATAGTTTTTTGTCCTATTATGAAATATTCGTATGGATCGTTTTTATCGGTATTAACCCATAGTAAGATAGTAGGACCGGGATAATCGGTAAGTGAATTTGCCGAGTTTTTTTCAACAACTATGGGTTTACGGTATTTAGCGTTAACAGATAAATCAAGGCATGAACCTGAAATGCCTTCTGAGAAGGAAACATTATTATCGCCTCTAATATTGACTTTAAGCAGACCCGTGTTTTTTATTTCTCCGTTAAAATCTATAAATATTAAAGGCATTCCGGGTTTTTCAACCAATTGTTTATTGCATGATGAACAAATAAAAAAAACAACTATCAAAAATAATGCTGTTTTTAAATTTTTAACCTTAGCAATTGTTGATTTGTAGTTCTTCATAATTCTTTACGAGTTAAGATTACTCATAAACCCAAATTTATTATCAAACCATGTTTGTATTTTTACATTATAAAAGATTGTTAATTGGGTAAATAACAAAATATTTACTTAGGTATCCAATTAATGAAATGAAATAGCTTGCGAAAAAAATTTAATTAAAACAGCAAATATTGAATTCCCGTTTCACCCAAATAAAATCGTAAGTTAAGGCGTGGTTGGCAAACCGGTAAACCGGACCAGGTGCCCTATCCTAAACAAAAAAATGTTACAGATAAACTAAAACGGGCTTTCGTTAATTTAAAACAAATGCATTCTAAACCTTAATTATTCCAATGGGTTACATATAATTTTAAACTACCCAAAACCAATATAGTATAAATATACGTTTAAGTAATTAATTCAGTTGCAAAAATGGTTAGTTTTTAATTTTAAATTCAGGGGAAAGTTTTTTGAATTCTGGACACCAATAGAGAGACTTCATTGCTAAGTTTGGCAATTATGTTCGAATATTTGGGTGATTTATTTTTAAGGGCATCTTCAGTTTCAATTGCCAGGCTATACAACTCCATTGCATCCATAGTTCCAGCAATTCCTTTAAGGGTGTGCAGAAGTCGTTCAAGTGATTCATTATCACCAGATTCGGTATATTCTGAAATATAATTGTTGAATAATTTATAATCATGGCAAAATCCTATAAGTAATCTTTTGTAAAGATCAGTTCTCCCCGCCATACGATTAATTCCTGCCCGAATGTTAATTCCTTCTATTTCAGGAAAATCATAATTTAAAATATTTTCATTGCCATCAATTTTAACATCGGGTGTATTTTCACTGCCATAAAGTAAATTATAAATAACTTTAAACAAACCTTCGGGGTCGATGGGTTTTGCCACCATAGCCACCATACCAGCATGTAGGCATTTAGTTTCAACATCTCCAAAGGCTTCGGCTGTGAGGGCAACTACAGGTACATTTTTCCATCCATCAATTTGTTTTAATTGTTTTGTGGCTGAATATCCGTCAATTACCGGCATGTTTATATCCATCAAAATTAAATCATACGGGCAATTATTTGAAGATAGGGCAAGTTCAATTGCTTCTTTCCCACCTTGAAGAACATCGGCTTTAATGTTTGCCATATCTAAAAGTTCAATTGCCAGACTGCGGTTACTGGCAGTATCATCAATTACCAGAATATGCAATTGTGATCCTTTTTTTAAGAGTTCGCGGTAAAATTTTTGAAGCTTGGGTGTAGAATCAGGTATTTCGCCTAATAAAGCATCCATGAGGCAATCAAAAAGCATTGAATAGCTGGCAGGTTTATTAAGTAAAACCGGATGGCCATTATCGCTCCACTCTCTTTTTATTCGTTCTTCATTAAATGGTGTTGTTAAATAAACAAGGTGCTCAAATGAATTTCTGAATTCTTCCAGCCTGTTTTTTTCATTGTTGATATTTTTTTCAAAAAAATCAGCATCAAGAAATAGAATCCGGTATGGTTCAACAGCTTCATTTTTTGATAGTTCCTTCCATAATGAATTTGCATTTGAACACCGTTTAACCGCATACCCAAAGCCGGTTAGCATTTTTTGTAAACTAGCAGAAGATGAGTTGTTTGGATCGGCTATTATTACTTTTTCCCCTGAACTTTCAAAGGCATGTAATATCTGGTCTTTTTTCTGGATAACCTGTTTCCCGGAATTGACTGTAAATGAAAAGGTGCTACCCTGGCCATATTCACTTTCAACCCAGATTTCTCCCCCCATTAGGCTGGTAAGTCTTTTACATATAGCCAGTCCAAGACCTGTACCCCCATATTTTCGGGTTATTGAAACGTCTGCCTGTGAAAAGGCTTTAAAAAGATTGTTTTTTTGTTCAAGTTTAAGCCCAATACCGGTATCAGAAACTTCAAATAGAAGTTGCACTTTTTTATCAGTTTCTGATTTAACCTTAATTTTTACAACTACTTCTCCCAGTTGGGTGAATTTTATAGCGTTGTTAACCAGATTAACCAAAACCTGTTCGAGCCTTAAGGGGTCGCCGATTAAACTTAAGGGAACTTCAGGGGAGTAATCAAAAACGAGGTTAAGCCCTTTTTCATTTGCCCTGAACAAAACAATATCTGCCAGGTTTTGCATAACCGATTCTAGGTCGAATTCAATCTGCTCAATTTCAAGGCGCCCTGCTTCAATTTTTGAAAAGTCGAGAATGTCGTTTATAATACCGAGTAGAGAACGTGATGATGATTGTATCCTTTTTAAATAATCTGAATGTCCTGGTATATCAAATTTTTCCAGGCCAAGGTGGGTCCACCCGATAATGGCATTAAGAGGTGTCCTTATTTCATGGCTCATACGGGCAAGAAAATCACTTTTTGCCCTGGTTGCTGCTTCGGCTGCTTCTTTTGCCTTTCTGAGTTCAATTGCACCTTCGTTGCGAACTATAACAATTCCTAAAGTAACAGTAAAAGCTTTAAAAATTGTTTTATGTGACTCGCTCCAGGCACCAGTCCTTAATCCAAGTCCGAAACCTATAAAACCCCAAAAACGTTCATTTAAAAATATTGGTATCAACATCATAGATGCCAGGTTCATTGATTTCATGAAATTCAACTCTCCGGGTTCAGCATTATTTGTATCAACAATTACATCTTTATGGTCGCTTAATTTAAAAAACCAATTTGTTGAAATATCTTCGTAAAACAGATTCTGAAAATTTTGCCTGTAAACCGGTTCCAGAATATTCCTGTCCCATTCTACTAAATGATTAAAATTAGTTTTACCTGGTTCGTTGGGTTTACCATGTTGAAACACAAAAGATTTATCTACACCAGCTCCAAGTCCTAATATCCTTAGGGCCTTTCCCAGTGCTTCATCAAGCACGGGGGTAACAATAAGTTCTTTTACTGCTTCTGATACCCCTTCGAGAAGGCGGTCGCGGAGCATAAGTTCGGCCATTGCATTTTTCTGGGCTGTAATATCAATAATAACCCCTTGTTGGGTAACTTTTGTTGATTCGTTGTCATAAACGGGCAATCCCTTTTCATATACCCATTTACGATGCCCATATAAATCCCTGATACGATACTCCATTTCAAATGGACGTTGTCTAAGTACTGCCTGTCTTATTGTTTCTTTTACTTTTTGAATATCTTCATTATCTATAAATGGAATAATTGATTGGCCTTCATTAATAAAGGCATCGGTCCCCAAACCGATTAGTTTTTCAACCCCTCCGCTTATAAACAGCATTGACCTTCTGGAATCATTTTGACAGTGGTAAACAATACCGGGCATATTGGTAACAATATTCCTGTAATTTTCCCTGCTTTTTTCAAGTTCCACAAGTGCTTTGCGCTGTGAAGTAATATCGGTTGAGATGCAAACCAACGAAACGGTTTGCCCATTTGCATCCTGGATAGGGAATTTATTTGACAGAAAGGTCTTAACCCCATCACCTGAAGGGATCAATTCTTCAACCTGTACAGTTTCTCCCTTTTTTAAAACATCTTTATCGTTTTGCTGCATAGCTTCAGCATATTCGAAAGGGAAAAGTTCAAAATCATGTTTTCCTATTATGCGATGGGCTTCAAGGCCTAAAATCTCCTCCATAGGTTGATTTACCAGTGTATATCTTCCCAGTAAATTTTTTACATAAATCAGTGACGAACTGTTGTTTATGATATCGTTTAGTAATGTTCTGTTTTCCTGAAGTAAATTATCGGCAGTTTCACGGATTTCCTCATCTTTAATTACCTTGGCCAGAAAAACATAAGCCATATAAAAACCAATTACAGTTGCTAAGAGCATGATAATTGTTAAAGCATAAAGGCTTATTAGTGACCAACGTTCCATGGCGGCGTTTTGATGGTTATTGGCCCGTTCACCGGCCTGCTGAATGCTTGCAGCACTCATATCCATCATTTTCTGGGCAGAATGCAGCTCATTTATTGCACCTACAAGCTCAATTATCACAACCTGGTAACGTGAAAGGTTCACACTTAAGTTACTCAATGATTTACTTTCGCTTGACTGTGGATTGCTGAATTCATTTGAAGGAAGCAAACCTCTAATTCGTTCAAATATTGCATTAACTGAATCGGCTTCAACAATTTGCTGAGGAAAGTCCCATATTTTTTTTTCAATCTCTTTTAGGTGTATTAATTGAAAAAGTAAATCATTAAAAGGGTCATGAATATCCTCTTTGTTTGATTTTTGAAATTTTGTATATGGTTGGCGGGCTGCAAAGAAAATTCTTTGATAGAGATTATCCATTCGGGTTTCGGCCAAACTCTTCTTTTGTTTTAAATCAATAAATAAAGTCCAATAATGGTTGAACTCCCTAATCCAATTGTCAATATTTGATAGTTCTACTCTGCTTTTTGAGTTTAATCTGTGCTCCCTGGCTTCCTTTAAATTTTTTGAAATTTCATTTATTAAACCCTCTACCACTAAAGATGAGGTTGTATCACTTCTTAACGTAAAGTTCTTTACTTCTATACGTGCAATATAAATTTTATGTAGAAGCTTATCAACCTGTTCAGTGCTTATAATCCACTCCTTTAATCGTTGAACGCCCCAAATACTGACCCCCGATACCAGCACCAACAGCAACAGGTTTATGATGTATCCACCAAAAACTTTTTTGCTTATGGAACCCTTATTTGAATTCCGTTTAAAAAACAGGGATATTAAATTCATTAAAGTTTCAATATATAAAGAAGAAATTGATACCAACTTCTATCAGAAAATATTATAATGCAAACATCGGAAAAAAATATATAAGAGAGTTCCTTATTTATATTAAAATGGAGTAAAATTGGTTTGAAGTTAAATGTTTTAAAGAAATTTTTTAAAAAGAGAAATATTATGGCATTGATAAAATATTGTTTCTAATTATTCAGATTAACTATATTGCGTTAATTTACTTATCAAAACACCAGATAATTACTAAAACAATTATATTGCAGCAATTTTGAAATGTTACCGCAGAATGAAATCAAATATTTATTGTAAAAGAATTGGAACTTTATTTGGGTTATTGTTTTTTTTGGCGCCACTTTTTGTAAAATCATCAACATTATATGAATTCCGTGGGGTTTGGGTTGCAACAACCCATAATATTGACTGGCCATCCAAACAGGGATTAACCGTTTCTGATTTAAAAAAGGAGATTATAAATATACTTGACCTACATAAAAGTGTTGGCATGAATTGTATTATTCTGCAGGTTAGGGCAGCAGGGGATAGCTTTTATCATTCAAACCTTGAACCATGGTCAAAATTTATAACAGGTGTGCAGGGTAAAGCTCCTGAAGAAGGTTTTGACCCTTTGGAGTTCTGGGTTGCTGAATGCAAAAAAAGAGATATTGAAATACATGCATGGATAAATCCGTTCAGGGCAGGAAATAAAATTGAAGAGGAGTTACACTCAAATCATCCGGCAAGGGTAAATCCGAATTGGGTTGTTAACCATAATAATAAACTTTATTTTAATCCGGGTTTAAAAGAAGTAAGAAATCATATTCAGAATGTAATAAAAGATATTGTTACCCGATATGATATAGACGGTTTGCATATTGATGATTATTTTTACCCATATCCTGTAAAGAATGTTGAGTTTAATGATTCAGATGCCTATAATCAATTTATAAAAGCAGGGAACAAACTTTCAATAAACGATTGGAGAAGGGAAAATATAAATAATTTCATTCAGGAAACCCAAAAGAATATAAAAGAAATTAAACCATGGATTAAGTTTGGGGTTAGTCCATTTGGTGTATGGCGGAATAAAATTGATGATCCACGCGGAAGTGATTCCAGGGCAGGACTTACATGTTATGATAATCTTTATGCTGATGTACTTAAGTGGGTAAAAGAAGGTTGGGTTGATTATATGGCCCCACAAATTTATTGGTCAACGGTTGATGAAGTAACCAATTATACAAAGCTAATTAAGTGGTGGAATAATGAAGTTGACAACCGGCATTTGTATATAGGTCATGCACTATACAAGGTTAACAGCGGTCAGGTTGGCTGGAATGGTTCAGGTGAGATATTGCAACAACTGAATCAGAACAAGGGATTGCCTAATATTAAGGGGAGTATATTTTTTAGTCATAACCATTTTAATAAAGATAATCACAATCTGATAAAAACCATTCAAAATACCTATTATGAGGAACCGGCTTTAACTCCGCCTATGGCCTGGCTCTCAACAGAAAATCCTTTACCTGTTGTGAATACAAGATATAAAAAAAGAATCATTTCATGGCAAAAACAAAAAACAGGAAATATTTTAAATGAAGAAGACAGATTTATTGTTTTTTACCGACAAAATGGAAGTGATAATGAGAAGTGGGTCATAACAAATAATAAATTTATCAGGCCAGATGAAATTGTTAAAAATAAAAAAGGTCGTTATTTTTTTGAAATAGCAGTAATTAACAGATTGAATGTTATAAGCAACAGAAGTAAGGCTATTAAGGTTAATATATAGTCTGTTTTTTTGTCAAATTTCAGCTTGGGAAAAAGAGTTTTCATGCTTACTTAAATAATTACTAACAGGTTAAATAATACTATAAAACAGTATCAGTGTATTTTAAATTTTATAGTTAATTAAGGCCGAAACAACCCAACGAAGCGTTTTACAAAACCAAATCCAGATTATGGTGTTAATTGAGATTATTTAATTATAACACAAAAAAATGCCTTCAGAAAAAAGAAAAATTAAAGAAACTTTTAAAGTAAGAATTATTTCCAACGAGGAAATTAATAAAAATGTTTTTGTTTTGGAATGCGAAAGAACAGGAGAGTTTATCCCTGGCCAGATAGTTGCGGTGGGTATGAACCCTTATGATAATCTTCGCTTATACAGCATTGCTTCGGGAAAGGATGAGAACCTGTTCAGATTATTATTTGATATTAATCCGGATGGTGGATTAACCCCGGTATTGGCCAAACTTAAGTCTGGCGATTACATATTTGTTTCTAAGCCTTTTGGCCGTTTTACCGATCAGGGTGGAAAAGCAATGTGGATTGCAACCGGAACAGGTATAGCTCCCTTCATTTCGATGATGAAATCAGGACTTGGCAGTGACAAATTTCTTTTACATGGCGCCCGTTTTTTAAACCAGTTTTATTATGGCAATGAATTTGAAATAGCAATGAAAGAGCGATATTTACGCTTTTGTACCCAGGAAACCGCACCAGGGATAAATTCCGGAAGATTGACCAGTTATCTCAAAAATTGTAACCAGATACCAGTTGATATAAAGTACTATATTTGTGGCAGCTCGCAAATGGTTGTTGATGTTAGGGACATTCTTATTGACAAAGGAGTGCCTTTTGACCAAATTATAGCAGAAATATATTTTTGATAATGGAGAAGGAGAAATTATTTGGCAAAAACCTTGGCGAATTACAGGATGTAGTTGCAAAAGCCGGATTACCGGCTTATACCGGTAAACAAATAGCACAGTGGTTATATCAAAAAAAAGTGGGTACAATTGATGAAATGACCAATTTATCAAAAAAGGCCCGGGAAAATCTGGCACTCAAATACGAAATTGGTTTAAATCAGCCGTCTAAAGTTCAGGTCTCAGTTGACGGAACTAAGAAATATCTTTTTCAGGCCCACAAAAATCTGTTTATAGAAGCAGCATACATACCTGAAACTGACCGAAAAACTCTTTGCGTATCATCTCAGGTTGGATGTAAAATGGGTTGTCTGTTTTGCATGACGGGGAAGCAGGGGTTCCAGGGGCAATTGTCGGCAGGAGAAATCCTTAACCAGATACAAAGTATTCCCGAATCAGAAGAACTATCTAATGTAGTATATATGGGCATGGGTGAGCCGCTCGATAATATTGATGAAGTACTTAAAAGCCTGGAGATATTAACATCTGATTGGGGATACGGTTGGAGTCCGCGGAGAATAAATGTTTCAACAATTGGATTAATACCGGCCATGCGCCGTTTTATTGATGAAAGTGATGCACACCTTGCAATTAGTATGCATTCTCCCTTTAATGATGAGCGTAAAAAACTGATGCCCATTGAGCATATTTATTCAATAGAACAAGTAATTGACCTACTAAGGGAATATGATTTTGGCCGACAAAGACGTATTTCATTTGAGTATATTATGTTTATGGATATTAACGATACAGATGGTCACATTAAAGGAATTACCAAGCTCTTAAATGGATTGCGGTGCAGAATTAACCTGATTAAGTTCCATCCAATTCCCGGATCACCCATGAAAGGGAGTTCAGTGGAAACAATGCAATGGTTTAGTGAGCAGTTAAATAAAAAGGGTATTACAACAACAGTACGTCGATCAAGGGGAGAAGATATTCTTGCTGCCTGCGGCTTGTTGTCGACCAGAGAGTTGGTAAAGAAGGTTGATAAAGATGATTACTAACTGAGGTTTTTTTAAAAACCTATTTTTACGGAAAAATTATACCTGATTTTTAGTAGTTTATTTATGAACGCAATTTATAAACAACAGGATTAAAAACCTCTTAATAATATAGTGATGAATAAGTATTTACTATTTACTTTTCTTTTAGTTCAATTAGCATTATTTGATTATAAAATTTTAGCATGCACAAGCTACTTGGTTAGCAGGGGGGCTTCAGCAGATGGCTCTACCATGGTTTCTTATGCTGCAGATTCTCATATCCGGTACGGTGAATTATACTGGCGACCTGCAGCAAAGTGGCCGGCAGGTACTATGGTTACGTTGTATGACAGGGGAACTGCAAAACCCCTGGGTAAAATTCCACAGGTTTCACAGACTTATCAGGTTATTGGTTTTATGAATGAACACCAGGTTGCTATTGGTGAATCAACTTTTGATGGTCGTAAGGAATTAAAGGATTCAACTGGTATAGTTGATTATGGCAGTTTAATGTTTTTAGCTCTTCAAAGGTCAAAAACCGCCAGGGAAGCAATTAAAGTTATTGCCGAACTTGTTGATATGTATGGATATGCAAGTACTGGTGAGTCATTTTCAATTGGAGATCCCAACGGAGTATGGTATATGGAATTAATAGGGAAAGGTACCCTGTTAAAAACCGACCGAAAAACAAAAAAACAATACAACGTAAATAAAGGTGCCGTTTGGGTGGCCATTAGAATACCCGAGGGGTATATTTCAGCCCATGCAAACCAGGCCCGAATCACTACATTTCCTTTGGAGGATGGCATAAAATCCATTACTAATAAAAACTTTGGTAAAATACATAATCCGAATCTGGAAGTAATGTATTCTCATGATGTAATAACTTTTGCCAGATCGCAAGGTTATTTTAATGGTACTGATGGAGAGTTTAGTTTTAGTGATACCTATGCCCCAATGAGTTTTGATGCTGCCAGGTTTTGCGAACTCAGGGTTTGGAGTATGTTTAAAAGCGTTTCAGGCGAAATGGATCAATTTTTAAATTATGCAATGGGGGAGAAAGATTCTCCACGAATGCCACTGTTTATTAAACCCGACAGGAAGCTCACTCCCAGGGATTTAATGGAGTTTAAACGTGACTTTCTGAGTGGTACTGACATGGATATGTCAAAAGACATTGGGTCAGGGCCCTATAACTCACCTTACCGTTGGAGGCCTTTAACATGGAAGTTGGGAAATAATGAATATTTTCATGAACGTGTTACCGTAACCCAGCAAACAGGTTTTTCATTTATAGCCCAAATGAGAAACTGGTTGCCCAACCCAATTGGTGGAATATTATGGTTTGGAGTTGATGATGCCGGTTCAGCGGTTTATGTTCCGTTTTATTGTGGTATAAATAAGGTGCCTCACAATTGGGCTGAGGGTAACGGAGATATGCTATTATATAACGATGATGCAGCCTTTTGGATTTTTAACAGGGTGGCCCATTTTAAATATCTCTTTTTTAACCGTGTAATTGTTGATATTAAAAAGGCACAAAACGAACTTGAGTCCAAATTTGAGGCTTATTTACCCGGAATTGACAATGCGGCACTTACCTTTTGGGAACTTAACCCTGGGCTGGCACGTTCATTTTTAACCGACTATTCAATAGCAATGGCCAACGAAACTATTTTAAAGTGGAAAGAATTAAGTAATTTTTTATTGGTAAAATATCTTGATGGAAATGTAAAACAGGAAAAAGGGGGTGAATTTCTACGTAACCCTTATGGATATCCCCAGCCACCATCATTTCCTGGGTATTCCGACGAATGGAAAAAGGTTTTGATAAATGAAACTAACAAAAAGTTTGAAAAACCTTAAATAA
>JBBIVA010000120.1:0-12102 GCA_037439945.1 Marinilabiliaceae bacterium | reverse complement strand
ATGCAGCTCAACAGTACCAAAAAGAATGGAGAAACCCAATACTATACCCACAACAAATGGAATAGAGATTTTAACCAAACCATCTACCTAATTTCAAGAGATGTAAATAGCAAACCAATTTAGTTTTTGATATTAAAAAAAACAGCTATTCTTTTTTCTTCCGGGTTACTTTACGGTAAACAAGAAACCCTGCAGCAATAAATACAACTGCAATGGCAATGTAAGGAGCCGGGCAACATTCCTTTTCCTCAGCAGTTTCATCTTCTGTATAAAGTTCAGGATCCATATCATCTACTGACAATGTATCTGGTGCTGCCTCTGTTTCATAATCATATTGAGATATTGCATAACCTGCAATAGATGTAGAAAAAACCAGGAAAATGATTAAGGATAAATTTAAAAGTAACTTCTTCATAATTTGTGTTTTATTTATTGTGAAAAATTATTTTTTTCAGATAATCGTTTTAGCTTTTCCCTTGCTTGTGAAAAGGATGGTTGTATAATTAGGGCTTGTTGTAAAACATAAATTGCCTCATTTGGTTTATTATCCGAAATAAGTATTTCTGACTTACACAAATATGCAGGAAGATATTTCGGATTATGTTTCAACAAAAAATCAATAGTATGAATTGATTCACTGGTTTCTCCAATTGCATTGTAACACCGGGCTTTATATAAAAGAGCAGGTTCAAAATATGGATAAACAGATAATGAACTATCCAGTTTTTCAATGGCTTGAGAAAAATTCCCAATTTTATAAAGGGCCCGTCCGTAATCAAGCCAAGCCCCTTCAATAAAAGGATCTTTATTTACACTTTTTGAAAGCAGGTTAATTGCATTTAATAATTCACCTTTCTTAAGTGCTTTATTACCCTTAAAGTCATCGTAAGATGTACGCTTAATTACTACCGCCACCGGTTTATTGTCAATTTTAATTGTGTGAATTGTCCCCGGCGGAGGCCATAGGCGGGTTGTTAAAGTAATTGGGTTTAAATAGGTAGCCGAAAAAACAGCATAATCCCAATCATACATATTACGGTTATAAAAAGAGGAAGTTTTTACTGAGGCTATTAAAGGGTTATTTCTAAAGTGCCATTTAGTTTCAAAGTTTGAAATTACCTTAACGGAATCTTTTCCGTTTTCAATAATTTGGTTGTTTAACCATTGGGCGGCAGGATGAATTGTATTGAAGTAATAATCAGCTTCAAATTTTCCGAAAGCATTTTTATAGCCGCCTACTAATTGGTTATAATATTGATAATGAAAAGGATGATTTTTTGCCATATAAATAACAGGATGCACCATCAGGGTCAATAAAAATGCTGTAAATAAAATTAAATATATTTTTTTTTGAAGGCCCTGCAGCCAATTAAACAGCAAGGTCAGGCCATATCCTGATATTATGGCCAATGGGGGATACACAAATAAAACCTGCCTGGTTCCCCCGTAAACATTTGCATCCTTTAATATTATATAGACTAACGGAAAAACAGCTGAAAATATTAGTATTAAAAAAGCCGGTTTTTTTATTAATAAGCGGGCAAAAACTATCAACGAAATTAACCCCGGTATAATTATAACAGGTGATGTAATCACAAACATATAAGGCAGATAATACCAGGGCAACATATCTGACCAAATTAATTCGCCTATAAAAAGTTGCCTAATGGTAACAGGGTAGTTCTCCATTAATATGTGAGCCGAAATTGGGTTAACAATTGGGTTTTGTATAGCAAAGGGCCAAAATACCAGTCCTGCAAAATAGCCTGTAAGTGTTATTAATATTGACTGAACCAATGGATTTTCAATATTATATATTGATGAAATGTTTTTGGAAGTTATTTCTTTTACTAATAGTAAAAACACTGCAATACCCAAAAATAAAATCAGGATTAACCCCGGAGGTCTTATGCTTATAGAAAAGGCAATTGCTATTGTTAATAATATCGACGTTTTAATTTTGGGTCTGGGCCATTCCTTAATCCATAAATAAATAAAAAACAAACCTGACATGTATCCAAGGGCAAAAGGAATGTCTTTTAAATTATTAATTGAGTGTCCAACTATTACCGGTGAAAGTGATAGAATTAAAATTGAGAAAAATGATGTTCTCCATCCATCTGTTTTGCTTGTAAATAAAACAACAAATAAAAATATGAGCCATCCTGCAAAAGCACTCATCAAATGTCTTAACAAGAAAATATTTTCGGTTTTGGTAATTCTTCCAATCAGGGATGCAAGGTTATCGTAACTCTGCCCATAATATTTTAGGTTGGTTACAGGTGTATTTAAAGCATCCTGATTGGTTCCCAGGGTAAAAAAGTAGTCCACAACATCATTTGCATGATTGCTGTGTAAAAATTCATCGCCTGAAATGCTTGCGTCTAATGAGAGCCATAATAAAAGCGGGAATTGGATTACCAGCAAAAAAATGGTAAGCTTTTTTAATATTGGGTCAAATTTCATTAAAAATATTTATTTCTGATAAAATAAACCGGACGGTGTTGACTTTCACGGTAGGTGCGATATAAATATTCTCCCAACACGCCCAGAAAGGTTAATTGAATTGAACCCAGAAAATATATACTTATTAGAGTTGATGACCATCCGAATGGAGCCCAACCCGTAAATTTTGAAATTAAAACATGAATTCCTGCCAGAAAAAAAAATACCACCCCAATAACCCCAAGCCAAAGACAAAGTCGCAACGGGAAACGCGAAAATGAAAAAAGTGCATCCATGGCTAACGAAAAAAGTGCAGGAAGTTTCATTTTTGATGATCCCGAAACTCTTTCCTGACGTGTGTATGAAATTTTAGTCTGCCTAAACCCGATATAACTCCTAAGGCCCGGCAAATACCTTATTTTTTCTTTCAGTGAAAGCAATGCATCCAGGGCAAGGCGGTTAATCATTGAAAAGTTACCGGTATTCTCAATTCCGCTTAATCCACTTGTACCACTAAATATTTTATGAAAAAGTTTGGTCAATATCTTTCTTGAAGGTTCTTCACTTCTTTCTTCCCTGTATCCATTAACAATGTCATATTCGCCCGACTTTAGTAATTCCAGCATATCAATCAATAACTCAGGGGGGTCTTGCAGGTCACTATCCATCATTGCTGTAAAATCCCCGGCTGAATTTTCCAGTCCTGCAGTAAGAGCAGCCTGATGTCCGAAATTTCTTGACAATTCTATTATTTTAATCCTTGAATCAATTTGTTTTTTTTCTTTAAGAAGTTCAAGGGTTTTATCGGTACTCCCATCATCAACGAATATAATCTCTGTTTTCATCTCAATTTTGTTTATAACCAAAACAAGACGTTCAAGTAATTTGGGAATCATAACTGATTCGTTATATACAGGAATTACAATTGACAACATATCTTTACTTTTTTCCCTCGATTTTTCCTTTCCGTGGTAAATATTATCCCCCCTTTTTTTTATAACATTGATATTTCTTAAAATATAAAGGGGTTATCCATTATTTAAATTGTGCCCTTTAAAATTTGTGCTGTTCATTAAAAAGTGTAACCTGGTTCATTTTTTTGGTAAACTCCATGGGGCCCTGTATTGCGGCCATACATATTTATTTGCCTCGTCATTATTTGTAAACTCTTTTTTAGAATGGTCCCAGTTAAGTTTTGAACCTGTTCTGTAGGCTATATTTCCCAGATGGGCCAATATGGCAATATCTTTACCAACTTCAATTGATGCCCTGGTTTTTTTTCTTGTTTTAATACAATCAAGAAAATCGCGAACATGGTTAGCTGCGTCATTTCCATCGCCTGATTGACGTGGCACTGCAACAATGGAGGCTTCTTGTCCGGCTTTTTCAGGGATAACTTCCCAACCGCCACGATCAACTATTAGGGTTCCCATATCTCCTATAAAAGCAACCCCGTGCCCACGGTTGTAAGGGCCAAGGTCAATACCAACCGCATGTTCCCATTGCAGGATAAAATTATCAAATTCATAAATTGTTGTTTGAGTGTCAGGGGTTTCCATTGATCCTTCTTCAACACTGTAACGGCCGCCTACCGACATAATACTTTTGGGTTCAGCAGCTTTCATTCCGTAAAGGGCAAAATCAAGCAAATGGGCTCCCCAGTCGGTCATCAACCCTCCGGCATAATCCCACCACCATCTGAAATGAAAATGGAAGCGGCTTGGGTTAAATGGTCGTTCGGGGGCAGGCCCCAACCAAAAATTATAATCTACTCCTGCCGGAGCAACTGAATCGGTGCGTGCCTTTGGCTTTAACCATGAGAGGTAAGCCCAGCATTTAACCTGCCTTATTGATCCAAGTTTCCCCGAATGCACAAATTCCATAGCGTTTTGCCAGTGATTACCACTTCGTTGCCATTGCCCAACCTGTACAACAACCTTATGTTTTCTGGCAAATTCTTCCATAACAATACATTCACCTATAGTGTTGGCCAGGGGTTTTTCAACATAAATATCCTTTCCCTTTTCACATGCGTCTAAAAATGGTAAACAATGCCAGTGGTCAGGTGTCCCAATAATTATTGCATCAATATCCTTTTGTGCAATTAATTCCCTGTAATCGTTAAAAAGTTTAATGTTTGGTTCAGGTAAACCTGTTTTGCCCGATTTTTCATTTATTTTTTTGAAATATTCAATAGCATCATTATGACGACGGGTTAAAATGTTTTGGTCAACATCGCACATTGCCACCAGCTCTGTATCAGGCTGTTCCATAAATCTCATAATATTGGTAAATCCCATACCATTTACTCCAATAACGCCATATTTAATTTTCTTTGGGTTGGAGCAACTCGCTATTCCCGGAATAGCTGAAACGATTCCTGCCCCTGCAACAATTGCCGCAGAGTTTTTACAAAATTTTCTTCTTGATTGTGCCATATCTTAATAAATATAGGATGTTAAATTTTAATGGGAGTTCCTGGTACAGGAACTAAAAATTCCTTATCAACATCTCCCATAATTATTTCATCAGGACCTAATTTTAACTGAAGGTTGTAAATTTCATCCCAGGTTATTTTTTTTCCGCTGTAAGCGGCTTCGCGCCCCATAATTGCCGTTAAGTTCGAAAGTGAAGTTTGTTCTCCTTCGTTTACATAATGGTTTGTTCTTATTGCAGTTACCAAATGTATGTGCTCCTGTATATACGGTGATACCTTCACAGAAGATGTTGGATTTCCATTTTCATCTTCAGGATAATTATATTTCCATTTTACTGAACCATCAAGATTGTATATTGTGTTCTGGCAGTTAGTGTAACCCTTTGTCCCAATAATAATTTCACCCACTCCATTGGCGCAATTATCAATTTGACGGCACATGCTGTGTGAAAATTTCCCGTTTCCATAATCAAAATCAACGCTAAAAAAGTCAAACTGATCACCGGTAACTCTCCTGTGTCTTCCTCCATAACCTATTGCCGATATCGGATGCATTTCCATAAACCAGTTAACTATGTCTATATTATGTATGTGAGTGTCAAGAATATGGTCGCCACTTAACCAGGTAAAGTTATTCCAGTTCCGTAACATATATTCCATATCATTCCATTCTTTTTGACGTTTTCTAAACCAAACATGTTCCTGGTTCCAAAATGCCTTAGCTGCAACCGGGGTTCCAATCGCGCCATTTGCAACTCTTTCGAAAGTAGCAATATAATCTCTCTGGTGGCGTCTTTGAGTCCCTGTTACAACATTTAACCCTAAAGTTTTTGCAAGTCTGGATGTTGCTATAACCGACCTAATACCATCAGGGTCAACCGCCACCGGTTTCTCCATAAAAACATGTTTTTTTGCATCAACTGCAGCTTTAAAATGTAATGGTCTGAAAAATGGAGGGGTAACCAGGAGAACAACGTCCACATCTGTTTGCATAACCTTTTGCCAGGCATCAAGTCCAACAAAGCAGCGGTCGTAGGGCAATTCAATTTTATACCGCAAAAGTCTTTCCCGTACATCCTTAATTTTATCCGGAAAAACATCAGCTAAAGCTCCAACTTCCAAATCAGGGCCTGCACTCAAAAAATTGAGCAAGGCCCCTGTGCCTCGGTGCCCACATCCAATTAAACCCGCTTTGATTTTTTTCCCGCCGGGGGCACGGTCATCCAAAAGGGGTAGATTTAATTGTTGGGGACTCCTTTTTTTCGAACAACCCAAATTCATTGATGCACCAATAACGCCCAATGAACTTGCCAGTGCTGACTTTTCAATGAATTTTCGCCGACTGATATTGTTTTTACCCATATCAAACAAATTTAATATTACTATTGGGCTTTTATTGTTTTTTTATTAATTATCCAATTCTTCATCAACTTCACAAACTATTCTAAACCCAACATGGTTGCAGTCTGAATACCACCATATACTTTTGGGTATTTGGGGATCGGTTTTTAACCAATCTGTTGATTTCGTAAAATCGCGTGCAGCAACTCTTATTGCTGAAGCATCACTTAAATATGAACCCCCTCTGATAACCCTTTCTTTACCTTTACGTGGGGCTCGTGGGTTAGTAAGCTGAGCCTCCTGATAGTTGGCATATGTATCAGGAAAATACCAATCAAGGCAAAATTCTGCAACATTTCCAAGCATGTTTTTTAGTCCAAAGGGGTTAACCTCAACGTTCCCGGGGAGGTTGGTTCGGTCATTACTGTTTGTTTTATAAATGGCGTGCCTGGAAATAACAGCTGTATCAACCCCCATAATTTTGTTTATCCATGTTAAATGGGAAAACTTTTTAGGATTACCGGCAAAGTAATACGGAGTTTGAGTACCACCACGTGCAGCATATTCCCATTCTGCCTCATATGGCAGCCGGTATTTCTTCCCTGTAACTTTCGATAACCATTTACAATATTGAGTTGCTGCATAATGGGTCATTGTAATTGCAGGCCTTTTCCCTTTTCCCCAGCCCTGATCAGGTGCCCCCCAGGGTGGAGTGGCCCCTGAATATGCATCAACTTCTTCGTTTACAGATTGCGAAACTCTTCCTTCTGATGATGTTGCATTAAACCAGGCTAAAAATTCATCCCATGAAACTTCTGTTTGCCCCATAAAAAAACGGCTTATTTTAACCTGTCGTCCAGGGCCCTCATCTTCTCTCCGGAAGGGCTCATTTTCAGGGCTTCCCATTTGAAAACTTCCTTCGGGGATGGCAATCATTTCAAATGATACTGAAGTTCCCGGTATAAATTCAGTGTAGTTTTGGAATTTCTCAATTTTAGCAGGAAACTCAAAAATTTCTCCGGATACAATGGTTTTTCCAAATTCAATGTTTTGAGCATGTAAGAAATTGGGATTATAGTGCCCTGAAAACATATGGCAATTAAGGCAGGTTAAATTTTCATTGTTTTGTTCGTAGTATAAATGTGAATCTACACCTTTCTTTGATAATCCATTTGGAAACAAATTTGAATGACATTTAATGCATGAATTTTCATAGGTGAATGTGTTTGCCACTTTGGCAATGCGCTTGCCCTCCCAGTTGTATTGCAATGAATCTTTAAATAAAAAACCGTATAGGTCTTTTAACCCATGTTTGGCCTTGGCTATAATATATCCATCCCCTTTTGGTGGCAAATGGCAATCAATACAATTTGTTATTGTACCTGATGAATTATTTACATGTGGCGATAACCGCCATGCTGATTCAGCATGATCGTGTACATGACAAGAGAAACAGTACTCATTGGAATCGGTGTAATGTAATACCATGTTTACCGGATAAATTGAAATCAAAACGACTGCAATTCCACTAAAAAAAAGTATAGGCTTAAATTTTCCTTCTATAACTTTTTTAATAATGGTCTTCATACTTGGTTTATTTTCTGTTTTAAAAATATTATGGCAAAACTAATTGATTATGTTTATTTTCGGGTTAATTAAGTTCAAATAGAACCATTACAACAATATTAATTGCGTATTAATATTGTTGTGGTTGCAAATTTTGCCAAAATTAAATACAAGAGAACCAGTGAAATAAAATGAGCACACCTTTTTTAATCATTAAATATTATTAATAAGAATTTTAATATTCAATTTAATTCTTATTATCTTGTTTTTCTGCAAACTGGTCAAAAGGTCGGTTGTATTGTATATCAAATGCTTTTTCGTAGTTTTCACAAAACCACTGATAGGTATATTTGGCTTGGTTTGCCTGGTTATTTTTTAACAAAGTCAATATCTTAATTTCAAGAGCCTCTTCACTAAATGGGTCACTAAGAAAAATCCTGTCGCAAATCCGCAAAATTGTTTCACTTTCATTATCGGGTTTAAGGTAGGTCGAATATTTTAAAAGCGTATCAATAACTTCTGATGACATGAAACCCTTAAATTCATCAAGCCAGGGTTCCTCCGAGTCCATTAATAACGGGCCTCTTTCAACCAATGAAAAGAAATTTGCCAATATTGCCTGATTAGTCATTAAACTTTTGTTTTTCAATAACGTCTGTACCTCACAATAATCACAAAACAAAACATTTCTGTTCATCGAGAAGGACCAGTTTTCTGTTTGGTTATCAACTCTTATTCCATCAAAAAGCTGAAGAACCTGCCTCAATTTACTCATATTAACACCACGGTTGTTTGTAGCATTTTTTTTTGTGTGCCCAAACCATAACATTTGGTTAATTTCATCTGAAGAAACCCCCCTTCTTGATTTAATACTGTACAAAAGAATAACAATAAACAACTGTCTTACCTTGGGGGTAAACTGAGCTGAAATATCATTCCCATCCCTGTCAAACACCTGAAACTCCCCAAATAATCTGATACAGTTTGAATCAGGAATGTTTTTTTCATTGTAAGTAACCTGTAAATATTGAATTTGTTTATTGTTTTTTTGAAAACGTATCCTAATGAATTTTATCCAAATTATGTATCCGAAAAAAATTAGTGCCGGTAACAGGACAAGAAGAAAAAAATATCCGGTTAGTTGGGAAGATGTTGGTTGAATTAATGGCAATACTTCCTGATAAAGTTTCCAAATTTCCTCATTGCCTAAAGGCCGCTTCCAAATTGCCAAATCATCAATAAAACCATTCATATAATTATGCATGCCTATTGATTTACCAACAAAAATTGTACTCCGGCCCATGAAGGAAGGGTGTTTATAAGAAACTTTGTCGGCACGGCCATTTATGAAAATTGCCTGTTCGCCGGTGTTTTTAGTGTATCTCCAAACTATATGAACCCATTCATTATGCGATATTTCTGAATTCCCGGTTAGGTCGTTAGCGTAAAATCCAAAATATGGTTTGCTGTTTCTTAATTGAAGATGAAGACCTTGTCGGTAAATTGCTTCTTCACTACCCAGAATTGAAACATCGCCCCGTTCAAATGGAGGTTCAACAGTTTTTATCCAGGCACTAACTGTGAAATCGTTATTATAAATCCCTAATTCCTCAGCACTGGCTATTTTTAAGAATGTTTCATCCTTAAAACATGCTACATAACCTCTTTCAGGGTCGTTAACGAAGGTTACACCGTTATTCTGGCCATTATTTTTTGCGGATCCCATATCCTTAAAATTGTTTTCAAAAGGATAGTAGGCAGCAAGATTGTGATTTAAATCAAGAGGAAGAGCAATAAAGTTTTGAATAATGTTATTTTCAACATTCTCAATGGAAATTTTTTCGGGGATAAACCTGAATCCAGGTTTTACCGGAGTAAGAAAAACATCTTCACCGGCCAGAAAAGGAAATGAATAGTGGCCGCTTGAAAATCCATGGTTTGTACCCTGCCAGCTTACGTTTGATAACGGCTGTAAATTGTAGGTAACATTTCCACCAATGCTCTTATGTGAGTTAAGATTAAAAATAATACCTTCAATAACAGGGTGGTATTGATTTCTGACAATAAAATTTGGTTTCTTGCCTGTCTTTTTCCAGAGGTTAATAAGGTGTGATATTAAAAACGGGTTTTCATTGATATGCATTTTTAAAAAAGGCATTTCCATTCCAGCAGTATCACGTGGAAGGTTAAAACCATTAAAAAACATAAATGGGTTACTCGGCTTTCCCTTTAAAAATGACCCATGAAACTCAGGGTCAATTGCAACAGAAAAATGAGGTTCAACAGCATAGTCCCAAATATGGTAAAATCCAGGGGGTGAATCCTGGTTCCGTTGGATATTAAAACAAATCAATTGATGCCCCTTAAGTGCCATGTTGTTGGTAACAGGCCAATTACCGTCGTCACCTAAAACAAATATCCGATTAAATAACTGATTATTCTTAAATTCGCTTTCGAGGTAAAAAAAAGGAAAGTTATAGTCCAAAAACAGAGTGATTACCTCCCCTGGATTGTTGTCCAGAAATTTTTGCAACCCTGATAATGTTGCTGATAACGAAATTATTTCCCGGTTGGGAATAACCATTTTTACCTTGGCAGAATCGGTATCAAGTATTAGTCTTATTATAAAACCCCGTACTTTATTTTTAAGCAGTTGGTCAAAACTTAAAACCTCTTTCTCCAAATGGTTATTTAAATCCGAAAAATTCGAAACCAGGATAATCTGGTCAGCCAAGGAAAGTTTAACAGGTTTATTACGCTGGGCTGCAATTTCATAGGATATCAGACTTAACCCTGTCAATAAAAGCAATATTGACTTTTGAATTATGGACATGACTTGCGTAAACTTGTGATTATTGTGTGAAAATAATTATTATAAACGGTTTACACAACTATCCATACTATGCTGAATCAAGAAGTTTTTTAAGGAATTGTTTTTGTTTATTATTTGAATAATTAGCAGTGAAATAAACCAGGACATTAATAGCCTTTAATTATTGAAAATTTTTAACCTGAACTGTAAAAAAATTTGTTCACCCCAAATATTACGAAAAAATCTGCATTTATGGCAAAGGTTGCGGTTGTAAAGCGATTTAGTTTATACTTGCCACCTGTAATTGTTTTGAAAACAGTTGCTAAAGATTATCTTTTTCAACTTCCTTAAAATATTTATAAGTGCCAACTTTTAATTCATATGTTGCAGCCTCATCACATACAATTATTCCTTGGGGATGCATTTGAAGGGCGCTGATTGTCCACATATGGTTAATACCTTCTTCAACTCCCTGGCGAAGTGCCCTGGCTTTATTATGTCCGTTAACCAATATCATAACTTCCCTTGCATCCATAATTGTTCCAACTCCAACAGTAAGGGCCCTGGTGGGAACTTTATGCGGGTCATTGTCAAAAAAACGCGAATTGGCTAAAATTGTGTCGTATGTTAATGTTTTTAATCTTGTGCGCGATTGTAAGGATGATCCGGGTTCATTAAAGGCAATATGGCCATCTGGCCCAATTCCACCTAAAAAAAGATCGATACCCCCTGCTTCTTTAATTTTTTTCTCATACATGGAGCACTCGAGTGTTGCGTTAGGGGCGTTACCGTTTAAAATGTTCACATTTTGCGGATTTATATCAATGTGGTTAAAGAAATTGTTCCACATAAAAGATCGGAAACTTTGCGGATGGTTATTCGGAATTCCAACGTACTCATCCATATTGAAAGTAATTACATTTTTAAATGATAACTTTCCTGAATTATATAATTGTATTAATTCATGGTAGGTTCCAAGGGGTGATGTTCCGGTTGGGAGACCTAAAACAAATGGTGTGGATTCGTTATGTTCAGTTATTTTATTGGCGATATAATTTGCTGCCCATTTTGACATACCACGGTAATCCTGCTCAATAATAAGTCGCATTTAATTTTATTTTAATTTTAACTACTTGTGCCCTATTTAAGTCATACTTTTAAAATCTTAGCTAACCTTTCATATGCTTTCAAAATATTCGAAGTTTACCTTAAAAGGTTTTGCAAAATTACGAATAATTTTAATAATAACTAAATAATAAGATTACAAAAGGCAATTTCTGTCTTTAAATAATTAACGGTTTAGTTCATTTTCTTTTATTAATATCAATGAAAATTGTCCACAACTTAATAACCGAAATTATCTGTTTAAAAAAACCAGTTTTTCCAATCCTTTATAAATGGCTAATAAAATTATAAAGTTAAAGATGGCTAAATAGGTCAGGCCTGATTATTTAACCCGGATTAGTCATTAGAAAGGCAATGAACTAATGACTTAGCCGGG
>JBBIVA010000119.1:0-12396 GCA_037439945.1 Marinilabiliaceae bacterium | reverse complement strand
CAAACCACCTATATCAATTATTACAATTAACCTAACCTTAAAAAAGAATTATTTAACAATAAATTTTACTGTTGACCCCTGATCTGCACTCCTGAAGTTGAACAAGTAAACTCCCTTTTTCAATCCTAATTTTCCAACTGATAACAATTTTCTGCCGGATTCAATCCCGAACTGTGCAACTCTGTTACCTGATAAATCTGTAATAGATAGAATTCCTTCGCAAACTCCATCTATATAAAATTCATCGGAGGCCGGATTGGGATAAACCTGTAATGTTTTATTAACAGGCTTATTTAAATTTGGGTTTACTCCTGTTGTTGGACTAAAAAAATCAACTGTATTTACTCCTGCGTATAACCTTACAATATCAGGCACAAGTTCGGTTGAAAACGGTGTGTAATTATAATATGATGCAGGATTGAATATTGAAGCAGGATTGAGTTCATCAAACTTAATTGATTTGCCCCCCGGATTAAGCATATTAACATTTATTTTAGCAGCTGTGTAAACAGTAGTAAGGCCCCTGTCATCATACATATTATTAAACTGCTTTAACCCTGTGCATTGTTTATTACCCGTTTCCGATAACCAGGGCCCATAAACCGGTGTCCAGTTTGCATTAGTGCGGTCAGCATACAATGGCCATACTGTGTTTAAAAAGTAGTTTCCTTCGGCAACCACCCGCGACTCATTGGAAGCTGCTATACCATAGCTCATTACTTTTTCATAAAGGCAGTTTAACACATGCACTTCTCCAAACCTAACCCTTGGATGTCTGGAATTAGTGTTGTAATAATAATTTGCAAAAAAAGTAGTTTTTAACCTTCCTGTATCAGTGGCACCGTTACTGTCAGAGTGTCCAACCAATCCGGTTTTCCAGCTGTTTCTGAATTTACACCAGGATACAGTCACAAAACTTGCCCCGTTTTTCACATCAACCCCACCGTCAGGATGGTCTTTGCTTGCAGGCATTGTTGTCGGATGGCCGAATGTACAATGATCAACCCAAACATGATGTGTTTCAGGCTCACCAATATTTACAGCATCATCGTAGTAATCCTGAAATGTAATATTGCGAATAATAATATTATATGAACGTTTAATGTTAATCCCAAAATTCAAAACAACATTTCCCCTTCCAATAAAGGTAATATCGCCCTGCCCTTCAACCGACAACATATCATTTCCCCATACACTGCCGGTATTGGCAATTGGTCCGGTTTTTGGGTAAACACCATCTTCAAGGATAACTACAAGTGGGGCATACTTTGCTGTACCGTTATTAGCTTTATTTTTATACGCTTTTATACGGTCATATAGTAAAAATACCAATTTGTTAAATTCACTAATTCCGTTTATGGTAACAATATTTGTTGATGAATTTATATTACCCCCACCAGTTGTTGGGCCGGTAAATCCATCTCCACTCATTGCGGCAAAACCTACAGGAATATTAAAATCTATATTTGAAACTGAGGGATCAACATAAGTTGTTTTAATCGTCCAGTTTTTAACACTACCATCCTGGGCTGTAATGGAATAAACCACATTGCTATTAAAATTCTGTGGGTCTGTAACCAATGGTGAAATACTGGCAGATGCTGAAACCGTAAAAACCTGCGGTACTAAACCGTTTAGATTACTACCATCGGGCATTTTTACCGATATGGTCCCTATAGGATCAATTATAGCATTTCCTATTTGAAGTGAAGATAATTTAAAATCAATAATTTCCTTTTGATCTGAATTTAAAAACCCTACAGCTACATTCCATATTTTTTGTGTCCCGTTTTCGGCAGTTACAACATATTGAACCGGACTGGTAAAATTTTGTGCAGATGTTGCCGATGGCGAAATAGAAGCCCTGGGTGAAATAAATATCCGGGAAACCACTGAGCTTATATCAGTTCCGGTTGGAACGTTTATTCGTATTTCTCCTGATGAACTATTTATGGCTTCAGGCCCTAATTGTGACGGTATTGAGAATGAAAGAATTTCTGCTTCACTGTTTGGTAAAGCAACTCCACCAACTGTAAACCTGTCTATACGATATGGATTAGAACCCGTATTTACAATCTTAAGCCTGAAATGTCCGCTTAAGGCCAACAAATCCTCCACTGAGATCGAAATTGTTTCAATTTTATTGACCACAACATATGCAAACAACAGAGTCCAGCTATCCCCATCACCATAAAATACCTGAATACTGCGGTTAGTGTTACCACTGTTATTAGTAACAATGGTTACGCTGGAGGGTTGATTTACAATAGGGGTAATTACATAACCTCCAAGGCTCTGTTTACTTATTTCAAGATAACTGCCGGTAACAATCGCAGGAAGGGGATTGAACTCCCATCCCACAGGGGTGGTATCAAAATTTTCGTCAATTTGTTGGGCCTGAATTAAAAGTCCAACAACACAAAAAAGTGATAAAAGTAAATTTCGCTTCATCCTTTGCATTTTATTTCAAAAATATTTTTAACTCAAAGATACCTGATGTAATACTATTTCACGGGGCATAAAAAACCATTAAATGTGTGATAAATTGTTTAATCAGGTATTTATAATTCTTTTTAATTATTAATACTTCGCTAAACTTTTTTATTTGCCTAATTTACAGACGCATACAATCAGGTTGGCTGTTCTTGTAATGTGTTTAAAATCAAGAACTTGTTTTTATCTAACATCTAACATTCTAAAAGTCTAAAGATCTATTGTAATTATAAGAAATGATGATTTAATGTATTTGATTATATTTAATTTGCCAATTATAAAAACAAATGACCAAGCCATATAAGATAATTCTTTTCAATTGCTTAATATTAATTTCTCTGTATTCACATGGACAGACACTTCCGGGTAATTTTTTTATCCGCAACCATATTAAAGGTAATTATAATGCCCAGAGCCAAAATTGGAGTATCGATCAGGATACCACCAGTGGTATAATGTATTTTGGCAATAGCCAGGGTTTACTTCATTTTAACGGTACCCATTGGAATGTTAATCCATTACCTAACAAAATGATTATAAGAGCGGTTGCCTGCAATCATAAAAATAAAATATTTGTTGGGGGCTATGAAGAGTTTGGCTTTTTTGAAATTATGGGCAATGGTAGTTTACACTACGTATCCCTTTCCGATTCACTTAATATTCAGGAAAATGAAGAAATTTGGCAGATTATATATCATGACCAAACTGTATATTTTCAATCATTTACTACTATTTACGAATTTAAAAACAATAAAATTACCTCGCACAGGGGTCCCGGCTTTTTACTTTTTTTAATGAAAAACAAAGATAAAATGGCCATTTATGCTGATAATATAGGGTTAACCGAATATAAAAATAAGTCATTTAAATTAATGGATAATGGTGGATTTTTTAGTGACAAACCCGTTATTGCCTGGTTTAGTTTTAACAATGATGAAATAGCCGGAACCACCTTAATGGGTTTATACAAAAAAAATAACAACAAGTGGCATGAATGGAAATGTCAGGCTTCGGAATTTCTCAAAAAAAACCAGCTAAACCGTAGTTTTAAACTGAACGATACTCTTGCAATATTTGGAACAATAAGAAACGGAGCAATACTTGTAAATAATAAAGGCCAAATATTAGACTTCCTAAACATGGCACAGGGAGTTCAAAACAACACTATTCTAAGTATTATTGCTGATTTGGAGAAAAATATATGGATGGGTTTAGATAACGGGATCTCATTTATTGAAGCCAGTTCACCATTCAGGTATATAAACGATTTTACAGGTCAATTGGGGGCTGTTTATGATGCCGTAATGTTTGGAGGTTATTTGTATGTAGGTACAAATCATGGATTGTTTTATTTTCCAAGCACTGAACAGTATTCCAAAAACTCAGCAATAAATTTTGTTGAAGGGACGCACGGACAGGTTTGGGATTTATTGGTTAAAGACAATCAACTTTTTTGCGGCCACAATAGTGGTACATTTATTATTTCAAAACCCGGCGGACAAGCAGTAAAGGTTTCACCAATTTCAGGAGGGTGGTGTTTGGAAACTGTTAATGAAGAGTGGATGATACAGGGGACCTATGTTGGAATAGCAGTATTTAAAAAAGATGTATCAGGGAAATGGAATTACTCACACCGTATGACCGATTTTTATGACCCCGTAAGATTTGTTACTGCAATGTCGCAGGATGTAATCTGGGCTTCGCACAACCAAAAAGGTGTTTATAAAATTACAACTGACCAGGGGTTCAAAAAGGCTGAAAAAGTAACATACTATGGAAAAGCCAACGGTTTTCCAGAAGAATACAATATTCATGTTTTTAAAATAAGGGACCGGATTATATTTACAACTAGTTTAGGTTTATATACTTTTGATGAGTTGCACAACAAAATTATTCCGTTTGAAAAAATAAACAATCAGATTCAGCCCAATGAAATTCCAATAAGAATAATAAAGGATATTAGTGATAACTACTGGTTTATTTCCCAAAACAAAGCACTGTTATATTCTATTAATTCAGAATATGAAATTAAACTTATTAAACATTTCTCCATTCCCAGAGCCTTAAAAATTGACAATTATGAAAATATTAATAACCTTGGCAATTACAGTTGCTTTACTCTCGATAACGGACTTATGTTATTCACAGACAAGGCAAATACACTGAACATTTTTGAACCTCTTAGATTTAAATTACTAAAAGTTGCAGTTTCATCCCGAAACAGGGAAAAAGAAACACTCCTAAATATTCATAATAAACCGACTGCCGTTTTAAAGGCCAATCAAAACAATCTGACCTTTACTTTTTCCAATACCACATATAATCCGCTACCCCATCAATATGAAGTTATGCTTGCGGGACTCGAAAATGAATGGTCGGTTGCATTTACTTCGGGGCTGAAATCATATACAAACCTGCCTCCGGCCAAATATGAGCTGATGGTAAGGCTCAATTCAATACCCGGAAGTGACACTTCCCTTTTCAAATTTGAAATAAGGCCTCCATGGTATTTAACAGGATATGCCTTTGTAGGATATGTATTATTAATTCTTTTATTGGTACGTGTTTCTTTTCTGATTCACCATAACCATCTTAAAAAACAGCAAAAAGAGATGGAAATAACGCAGAAGGAGGAACTCGAAAAAGAAAGAATTGTTTCTGAAAAACGAATAATGGCAATACAAAAGGAAAAACTTGAATCAGAAATATTCCATAAAAGCAAAGAGATAAGTACTTCTGCACTTGAACTGGCTAATAAAAATAAGTTGCTCGTTGAATTAAAAGATGAAATTCTCCAACTAAAAAACAATAATAAAGGCATTGCAACTCCATTTAACAGGTTAATAAAACTAATTGATAACAATGTAAACAGTAAAGACGACTGGAAACTTTTTGAAACTAATTTTAACCACCTTAACAGTACTTTTTACAAGAATTTAAAATTTGAATACCCTGATATCTCGGCCAAAGATCTTCGTTTTTGCGCATTTCTGAAAATGAACCTTTCAACAAAAGAATTAGCATCATTGCTTAACATTTCAACCCGGAGCCTTGAATTAAAAAGGTTCAGGCTCCGAAAGAAACTAAACTTAAAACATGAAGAAAACCTGGTTGATTTCTTAATGAAATACTCCTGATTAACTGCAGCTTATATTTTTTTGAGCAACTAATGATGTAGAATCCCAGGCTTGTGCGAAATATTTGATAATACCAAATACTATACATTTTACCATCGGGTTAATATTTTTGAATACTTGTTAATTTTTATTAATCCAAAATTTACGCCACCATGTATTTTAAAATGCAGAAAAGAATTTTAATGGTGTTATTGCTAATTTTATCAATAACACATAATGTCATCAGCCAAACGCGGCAAATTACAGGCAAAGTTTTCAATTCAGCCACTAATGAAACCTTACCTGGAGTATCTGTAGTAATTGAAGGTAAGGCCATTGGTACCATTACCGATATAGACGGCAACTATATAATAATGGCTGAATCAACTGATAGGCTGGTTTTCAGTTTTATTGGTTTTGAAACACAAAGTATTATTGTAAGTGATAAAACCAAAATTGATGTACCATTGAAAGAATCAGTAACCAGTCTTAATGAAGTAATTGTAATTGGTTATGGCTCTCTTCCGGTAAAAGACTTAACATCATCAATCTCAACAGTTAAATCGGAGGAACTGGCAAAAACACCAACCGGACAGGCAATGCAGGCACTGCAGGGAAAGGTTGCAGGACTTCAGGTTGTTAGCAGTGGCGCGCCTGGCAATGCACCAACTGTAAGGGTAAGAGGTATTGGCTCATACCCCGGGCAGGGAAATGAAGCCCCATTATACGTTGTTGATGGAATGTTTTTCGATAACATAGATTTTCTTAACACCTCCGACATTTCATCAATATCGGTTTTAAAAGATGCCTCGGCCTCAGCAATTTATGGCGTTAGGGCGGCAAATGGAGTGGTGTTGATTGAAACAAAATCAGGATTAAAAAGCCAAAAGGCAGAAATTGTTTACGATGGATACTACGGCCATCAAATTGCCCAAAACATACTTAAAATGGCCAATGCTGAGCAGTTTACCACCATGGCTTTAGAGTCAGCATCGGCAGCAGATATAAGTTATATTGAAAATGCAATGCAACGTTACGGCAGAAGCAGGGTTAATCCTAATGTACCAGATGTTAATACAGATTGGTATAAAGAAATATTAAGGCCCGCCCCCATCCAGAACCACAGTGTAACAGTTACTGGTGGCAGCAATGAAGCAACATATTCAATTGGGGCAAACTACTTTGCCCAGGATGGGATATTGGATATGAAAAACAATTATGAAAGGTTCAATCTTCGTTCAAAAATAGAATATAAAGCCAACTCAAGGTTAACAGTTGGTGGAAATATGATACTAAGCAACGCAAAAAAAAACCTTGAAGCAGGCAGTGCCTGGCATACAGCTTATTATGCCGTTCCTATTATGCCTGTTTATGATGAGGAAAACACTGCTGCATGGCCGGTAAAATATGCAAGTGCACAAGCGCTTGGGTACAGAGATGGTAAAAACCCTTTCCCTGCAATGGTTTACGATAATAATCGTCAGAAAATAAGAAAGGTAAATGCAAACTTTTACGCCGAATTGAATATAATACCAAAAACACTGACCTTAAAAACCAGTTATTCACATGCGTTTACATCATTAAATCAGAGGAATATTGGGATACCATATTATATAAGCTCCGGCTCCCAGCGGGCTGATGCCTCTATTAACAGGACTTCATCAGTTTGGTCTTACCAAATTTGGGATAATATACTTACATATAACATTGAAAAAGGAAATCACAACATTGTTGCCATGGCTGGTACATCATTCCACGATGATTCATATGAAGGGCTTTGGGCAGGTGGATTAAACTTCCCATACAGACAACAGGAATCATGGTATATTAACCTCTCTGAAACAAAACCTGAAAACAGTGTAGGTGACAATGGTTTAAGGCAGTATGGGATCTCTTATTTCGGAAGGGTGGCATATAATTTTAATAACAGGTATCTGGCTTACGGTACAATGAGAGCTGACGGAAGTTCAAAATACCAGGAAAAATGGGGCTATTTTCCTACTGTGGGGTTAGGCTGGGTGATTTCTGAAGAGAACTTCCTGAATGATGTAGATGTTATTAATTATCTGAAAATTCGCGCCAGTTGGGGACAGCTTGGTAACGACAAAATTCAGGCAAGCGACGGTGCTGCAACTACCACAGTAATAAACACAGCAATAAACGACCAGATGGTTTCAGGTACAATTGCCACAAGCACATATTCCTCATTAAAATGGGAATTGACTGAAGAAATCAATTTGGGTATTACCGCCCAACTATTAAATAACAGGCTTTCAGCCGACCTGGATTATTATATCCGTGATACTAAAAATGCATCAATTTTTGTAAGTATCCCATCTGTTGGAGCAAGGGTTTTAAGAAATGTGGGTGAAATAAGAAATTCAGGATTTGAAGTTTCATTAGGGTGGACCGACAACCTAACCGATGATTTGGGTTATTCAATAAGTTCAAACATTTCAACCCTGAAAAACAAAGTTACATACCTGTATGGCCAGCCCTATATTGATGGCGGTTCAGCTGAATTCAGACAACGTTCGCTTGTTGGTGAGCCCCTCATGTCATTCTACGGTTATAAAATTACAGGCGTATATCAAAATCAGGAGCAGATCCTTGCCGACCCAATTGCAGTGGCAAATGGACTGGTACCAGGTGATTTTATTTACAAAGATCAAAATAAAGACAATATTATTGATGATAAGGACAGGGTTGTACTTGGATCATATTTCCCAACTTTTATGTATGGTGCAAATCTTGGGTTAAATTATAAAAAGTTTGACTTCTCGGTAAGCCTGTTCGGACAAACCGGAAACAAAATACTAAACCGGAAACGTGGTGAAATAATATGGACAAATGACGGAAATATGGATGCCGACCTTGCCAAAAACAGATGGCATGGCGAGGGAACATCAAATAAATACCCTTCATCGGCTGGGCTGCGAAAGGGATGGAATCAAAAGCTAAGCGATTATTTTGTAGAAGACGGGGGATTCTTCAGGATCCAAAATATACAGTTGGGATACCTGTTCTCACAAAAAGAAATTTTAGGCAATAAAATTCCTGAAACAAGAATCTATGTAACCGCTGAACGACCTTTAACAGTATTTAAATATAATGGGTTTAGCCCTGAGGTTGCTGATGGTATTGACAGGCAGACATACCCTATTCCGGCAGTTTATACCGTTGGGGTTAATATTAAATTCTAATCTTTTAAACCTATCAACATGAAAATTATAAGATATATAACAATATTAACTCTCTTTCCGGTTTTTATATTAGTTTTTAGCACTGCATGTCACAATTTATTGGATGAACCTGCTGAAAACCGGAAATTTACCGAGAGTACAGATTATACCGTATCATCAAATATGATACTACCCCTAATTGGGGCCTATGCTGAATTTCAATCACGGGGTTGGGAAGATTTTCCCCTCATTTCTGTTAGAGGGGACGACGTTAACTCAGGGGGATTGGGCGATCAACAAGATTACACCGAAACAGACAAATTCAAATACAATAATGGCTATTGGATGTACAATTCGGTATGGCAAAATTTTTACAAAGATATTTTCGCCGCTCATTCAGCTATGGAGCAGATTCAACTTTATGTTGATAATGGCGCCGATGCTGCACTTGGGGCTCAATATATAGCCGAAACCAAAGTATTAAGAGCATGGCTATTGTTGCAACTCTCAAGAGTATGGGGCGATGTATTTATCACAACTAGTTCAGATCCTTCTGATCTTTTACCGATGAGCCCGTCCCCAAAAAATCAGATAATGCAACATATTTCTGATCAAATGGATGAGGCAGTAAATAAACTTCCTGATTTAAGGCCAAACCAACGGAACGATATTAAAGGAGGAGTAACAAAATATACTGCTCTTGCAATTAAAGCTATTGCCAACCTTGAACTTAAAAACTACCAGATGGTTGCAAATGCAACATCTCAAATTATAAGTTCCGGAAAATTTAACCTTGAACCCCATTATTACAACCTTTTCAAAATACCCGGAAAATTAAATAGCGAAAACATCCTTGAACTTCAGTTTTCTGACTTTGGACAGGGTTCAGGCGATATTATTGACCACCTTTTTGGTTTTTATGGGCCTCAAGGATGGGCACCTAAAGTAGCTGGGGCCGATGGTGGCTGGGGTTTTTATGAACCAAGCCTTAAATGGATTAAATTTATGCTTTCAAGGGGCGAAGTAACACGTTTACAAACAAGTGTTTTATTCACAAACAGGGGAATTACAGAAATTAAAAAAGATGCTGCTTTCGCAACTTTACCTGCCTGGGTTTCAAACACAACCCCATCGGGAGATGTGATTAATGATTACCCCCGGGCGTTATTCGCCAGCGGTAAGCACTACCTGCCATCTGACCAACTTACACCGGGAAGAAAGGGGTACGGAAATAATAAAAACTTTACACTCATAAGATATCCTGAGATTCTACTCATGCATGCCGAAGCCCTTACAAGAGGGGCAACCAGTTCAGGAATTACAGCCGACCAGGCAATAAAACTGGTACGGGACCGCGCTGGAATGCAAACAATAACCAATGTTACGAGCCAACAGGTGATGGATGAAAAATTTGCTGAACTCGGAATGGAATTGGGGATTCGCTATTATGATATGGTAAGGCTGGAACAATTTGAAGCCTTAAATTATGATGGAAGGACTTTTTATCCTGATAAGGTTTTTCTCCCTTATCCGCAAAATCAAATTGACCAGCTACCATCTCTTGGCAAAAAGAAATAGTGTTTTAAACAAAAAATTACAAACTGATGAAAAGTCTATATAAATACATATTTTATTCAATGCTTGCAGCATTTTCTTTCGCTTGCAATGAAGGCATTGACGATATCACCCCTGTTAAGCAGGGAACCGATGGCTCCGCTCCGGTAATTAACATTCAATACCCGCTCGAAGGTACACAAATAAAGGTTACCGCTGCTGTTACCTCAATAAATATTAAATTTGAGGTTACTGATGATATTGAAATAGCATCTGTTAAGGTAACACTTAACGGAACTGAAATTGGAAATTACAGCAATTTTAAAGATTACCGCAGACTGGTTGGGAATATTCTATACGCTGAACTCGCAAACGGCAATCATACCCTTTCAATTGTTGCAAAAGATTTGGATGGAAAAACTCAAACCAAATCAGTTACCTTCATGAAAGTTCCCCCTTATCAACCAAGATATGATGGTGAAGTTTTTTACATGCCGTTTGATAGCGACAATATGGACCTAGTTTCCCAAATTGTGGCCACCAAAGTAGGCGTGCCAGGTTTTTCAGCGTCCGGAAAAGCTGATAAGGCTTATGCCGGGGCAACTGACTCATATCTTACATTTCCACTAAACGGGCTTAAATCAAACTCTTTCAGTGCAGCTTTTTGGTATAAACCAAACCCATCTCCCGATAGGGCAGGAATAATTTCAATTAGCCCAACCGGAGAAGACAGAACCAAAGGCTTAAGGTTTTTCCGTGAAGGAAGTGCAACTTCGCAACGCTTTAAGCTAAATGTTGGAACAGGTGCCGGAGAAACTTGGAACGATGGCGGGACTGTTACTTTGCCTTCTGACTCGTGGGTCCATTTGGCTTTTACCATTTCAGGAACATCTTGTAAGATTTATATTAATGGAAACCTTACATTAACTTCAGCAATGGCTAATGTAATTGACTGGACAGGTTGTAATAATATTTCCATTGGATCCGGGGCGCCAAATTTTGCATATTGGAACCATAAATCTGATTTAAGTTTAATTGATGAACTCAGATTTTTTAATAAGGCTTTAAGCCAGTCAGAATTAGAAGTTGTAATGGGTGATGGTGGCCAAAACCAGGCTTATGTACCCAAATACAGCGGTGAAATATTCTACATGCCATTTAATGGCGACAATAAAGAGCAAATATCTCAAACTGGTGCCACCTTAGTAGGAACTCCGGGTTTTGCAGGCCAGGCTAAAAAAGGTACTAACTCCTTTGCAGGTGCAACTGGTTCATATATTACATTTCCGGTTGCAGGGTTAACAGGTAATGCATTTAGTGCCGTAATGTGGTATAAACCCAACCCAAATCCCGACCGCGCCGGAATTATTTCAATAAGCCCCGCTGGCGAAGACAGGACCAAGGGGTTACGGTTTTTCCGCGAAGGAAACGCAACTTCACAACGCTTTAAACTAAACGTTGGAACTGGAGCTGCTGAAACCTGGAACGATGGTGGAATTATAACGCTTCCAACTGACTCATGGGTACATCTTGCGTTTACTGTATCTGAATCATCATGCCAGGTATATATTAACGGTACACTGGCATTATCGGCAAATACTGCAGGACCCATTAACTGGACCGGATGTAATAGTATTTCCATTGGCTCTGGAGCTCCCAATTTTGCCTACTGGAATCATAATTCCGACCTGAGCTTTATTGACGAATTAAGGTTTTTTAATAAGGCTCTTACTATACAGGAAATACAAACTATTATTAGCGCTGAAAACTAATATTATAACCTGGTATGTAATTTTTTTATCACATCGTTTCTAATAAATCAGGCTAATAAAAAGACAGTTTATTAAAATGATGGAAGGGCGCCACCGGATAGTTGGTGTGCGTTCCTTCCAAATATTAACCTGGTTACATTTCTTTTTTATTCAGATTTTAGTTTAATAAAAAACCATAATAAAACACCCGAATAGTGATTAATTGACCTGTTTCCAAAGTCTGATTTTAACCCAAATTTGTCTTTAGCCATTTTTTCTAATGACCGTCATTAGAAATTA
>JBBIVA010000118.1:0-12421 GCA_037439945.1 Marinilabiliaceae bacterium | reverse complement strand
GGTGGTTAAATGTACCTCCTTTAAAATTTGCGCTTGGCACCAAATAATTTAACCCGTATTAGTCATTAGAAAGGCAATGAACTAATGACTAATCCGGGTTAAATAGATTTTTTTTTAGTGGCAATGGGTGTATTTTATTCCAAAGGCTTTATGGGATTATTACACAATGAAAAACCAGTGTTAATTTTTATTGGCTAACTTAATAATTTTTAAATAAGGTTCAACACCTGTGGCTGATGCATCAGCAATTACTGATGCCTGTTTGTAAAATGGATCCCTTTCGGTGAGTTTGGCTTCAATATAGTCAAGTAATTCACTATCCGATTTTGTTGCTATCAATGGCCTTGATTTACGTGCATTAACCAACCGTTCAAATAAATTCAGTGAACTGAGCTTTAAATAAATAGTCAGACCTGCATCCTTCATTAACTGCATATTATTGAAATAGCAGGGGGCCCCGCCACCCGTTGCAACTACAACATTTTCGTATTCGATAACATCATCAAGAGCTTTTTTCTCTATAACTCTAAATTCATTTTCACCAACTTTGTTAAAAATATCAGTAATTGTGCTTCCTTCTTTGTCTTCAATAAAATTGTCGAGGTCAATAAATTTCCAGTTTAAGGCCCTGGCAATATTACGCCCAACTGTTGATTTACCGCTTCCCATAAATCCAACCAAAAAAATACGCTTTACACACATTTCATCCATGCAATTTTTATAATGAAAGTAGTAGAAATTAAAATACTGAAAAGAAAAATTTCAATAACTTATCAATCAACTACATCGAACTAAAAAAACACTAAAGGGTGCAATTGATTAAAACATTGACATTTGCCCGTCGTTCTCTTTAATATGGTCAGTTTGGTTACTCTCTTCCTCAGTGGGTTCAATAATTTTATCATCTGGTTTTATTAAGGGCTCAATTTCCTTGATTTTTGAAACCACATAGGTTGTAAGACGTTTTCCTTTTGCTTTATAGCTCTTCACACCAATAAATTCGGCTACTTCTACAATCATATTATCCCTATCCTTATCATTCCCGCCAAATTTAACTTCCAACCTTGGATAATCAACTCTCGATACTTTCACTAAATATGAACCCGGATGTTCACCTATAAACCGTTGTGGTTTGGCTGAAGCTTCAGTTTGGAACCGCTTTACATAGTAATATTGATGTTCTCCATCGAAATAAACAGCAGACCAAACTATATCGGGATTAAATTTTTCAATACGCTGAACATTGTTATCATAATGGTTGCTGATGTCAAAATTAGTAGTATAAAAATCGCCGTTGCTTGTTATTACCAGTATTTGCTCATCGTTATTAAATTCACCCAGATAGTTTCCACGTCCATCGGTGTTTAATCTTAAAACTTCAGGTTCAAACCATATTTTTCTTCCACCCAGAGTTGATTCCCCTTTTCGCTTAAGGGCAATTTTATGAACATCGGCCTTAGTAAGGATGTTACCCATTGCATTGCGTCCTTTTATAGCCAGTTCAGCCATATCAAACTCAAAAATAAGGTTCCGTATCCGTGGTTTTGGTTTTAAGGCAACTCTTAAAACTTCTGCTTCTCCGTTTTGATTTGCACTGAAATAAGTTACCTCAGACCCTTCATTTCCTTGCGTAATATCATACTCCTTATCGCGGGTAATACCTGTTACCGCAAAACGTTTAACATAAGTAGCACCATGTTTGCCATCGCGGTAGGCTGCATTATAAATTGTTCGTTCATCGTTCTTCCTGAAAACGGCAACATGAATTATGTTTTTACCCACAAAAGCTTTTTCCTGAACTTTGGTTATTATGTAGGTTCCGTTTTTGTAAAATAAAATTATATCATCAATATCGGAGCAGTCACTTATAAATTCATCCTTTTTTAACCCGGTTCCTATAAATCCATCCTGACGGTTAATATAAAGTTTTTCATTTTTAACTATAACTTTAGTAGCTTCAATATTTTCAAAACTTCGTAGTTCTGTTTTCCTTGGAAATTTATTTGCGTAGTTTTTCTTTAATCTTTTATAATAATCTATTGAATAAGGTATTATGTTTGACAAGTTGTATTCAACCTGCTCAAGCTCTTCTTCCAGAGAAGCTATAAATTCATCAGCTTTTTTTGCATCGAAGCGCGATATACGTTTTATTTTAATTTCAGTAAGCTTAATAATATCATCCCGTGTAACTTCCCTTTTTAAAACCTTTTTAAAAGGTTCCAGTCCATGGTCAATAGTTTGTATTATTGCTTCATAAGTTTCACAATCTTCAATTCGCTGGTAAATTTTATTTTCTATAAATATTTTTTCAAGCGAAGCAAAATGCCATGATTCTTCAAGCTCTTCTTTTTGAATCTCGAGTTCCCTGGTTAAAAGAAAGACTGTTTGGTCAGTATTGGCTTTTAAAATATCTGAAACACCCAGAAAATATGGTTTATTGTCGCGAATCACACATGCATTCGGAGAAATTGATATTTCGCAATCTGTGAAAGCGTATAGTGCATCAATTGTTTTATCGGGTGATGTTCCGGGAAATAAATGTATAAGTATTTCAACGTTTTCGGCTGTATTGTCGTCAATTTTTCTGATTTTAATTTTCCCTTTTTCTACGGCCTTTAAAATTGATTCTATAAGAGTTGAAGTATTCTTACCGAATGGTATTTCGGTAATTACCAAAGTTTTTGAATCAACCTTGTTAATTTTTGCCCGTACTTTAACAGCTCCCCCCCTTAGCCCATCATTATACCTTGTTATGTCCATCATTCCTCCGGTGGTAAAATCGGGGAATAATTCAAAAACATCATTTTTAAGATAAGCAATTGAAGCATCAACCAGTTCGGTGAAGTTATGCGGAAGAATTTTTGAGGCCAGTCCAACAGCAATACCTTCTACTCCCTGGGCAAGTAATAACGGAAATTTTACCGGTAGGGTAATTGGTTCTTTGTTTCGTCCGTCGTATGTTGGTTTCCATTCAGTTGTTTTGGGATTAAAAACCACTTCCAGGGCAAATTTTGTTAAACGGGCTTCAATGTAACGGGGAGCAGCAGCACCATCACCGGTATATATATTACCCCAGTTTCCCTGGGTGTCAATGAGTAATTCTTTTTGTCCAATCTGCACCATGGCATCACCTATAGAAGCATCGCCGTGGGGGTGAAACTGCATTGTGAAACCAATAACATTTGCAACTTTGTTATACCGTCCATCCTCAAGGCGGCGCAGGGCATATAAAATTCTTCGCTGAACGGGTTTTAACCCATCATTTATATGCGGTACGGCCCTTTCAAGAATCACATAAGAGGCATAATCAAGAAACCAGCTTCGGTACATTCCCTGCAATGGAGTAATTTTAGGGGTATCGGCCATAACGCCTGGCAATTTTAGTTCCCTGCCATCATCAGGCATAATTTCTTCGGTTTCTTCAAATAAATCGTCGTTCTCCATTTGTATTTATACCTTTTATTTGATTGATATAAAGTTATATCAGGAAAATTTCATTAATCAGCTTAGACTTTTATAAATCCGTAATATTCTCTTTTCCCTATATCCTTTAATATTTTGTTTTAGTTTATCAGTCTGTTAAATCATTTCCTCGTCAACCACCAGGTTGTCAATTATGAAATTCTGACGTTCGGGTGTGTTTTTGCCCATGTAAAAATCGAGAAGCTCTTTTGCTGCATCATCTTTTTTCATACGAACCTGGTCAAGGCGCATATCTTTATTAATAAAATGCTTAAACTCATCAGGCGATATTTCACCCAAACCTTTAAAGCGTGTGATTTCCGGATTTGGGCCAAGCTCTTTAATGGCTTTAACTCTCTCTTCCTCGGAATAACAATATTTTGTTAGTTTTTTGTTCCTAACCCTGAATAATGGTGTAATAAGTATGTATAAATGCCCGTTTTTTACAAGTTCTGGGAAAAACTGAAGAAAAAAGGTTATAAGCAACAGCCTGATGTGCATACCGTCAACATCGGCATCAGTAGCAATTATAACATGGTTGTATCTAAGTGTTTCCAGCCCTTCCTCAATATTAAGGGCGGCTTGTAACAAATTGAACTCCTCATTTTCATATACCACTTTACGGGTTAACCCATGCGTGTTAAGAGGCTTTCCCTTTAGGCTAAAAACTGCCTGGGTACCAACATCTCGTGCTTTTGTAATTGAGCCGCTTGCAGAATCTCCTTCGGTAATAAATATTGATGATTCAAGCTTGCGTTGGTCATTGGAATTGTAGTGAATTCTGCAATCCCTCAATTTCTTGTTATGAAGACTTACTTTTTTGGCCCTTTCCTTGGCTAATTTCTGAATTCCTGAAATTGCTTTGCGTTCCTTTTCAGATTCTATAATTTTCTTTTGAATAATATCTGCTATATCTGAAAATTTGTGCAGATAATTATCTAAATGCTGCTTGGTAAAATCCAGAACGTAATTACGAACCGAAGTACCGTCAGGCTCCATATCCTTTGAACCTAGTTTGGTCTTGGTTTGCGACTCAAATACCGGCTCTTCAATTTTTATACTCACTGCTGCAACAATTCCCTGCCTAATATCGGCAACATCAAAATTTTTATTGTAAAATTCCCGTATGGTTTTTACAATGGCTTCCCTAAAGGCCAAAAGGTGTGTTCCGCCCTGGGTAGTGTGTTGTCCGTTTACAAAGGTATAATACTCCTCTCCGTATTGGGTTGTATGTGTAAAAGCAATTTCCAGGTTTACATCTTTAAGAAAAATCAGGGGATATAACCCTGTTTCAGTCATTTTCTCATCAAGAAGGTCTAATAACCCGTTTTGTGACTGATAAACTTTCCCGTTAAAATTAATAGCCAGACCTGTATTTAAATAAGTATAGTTTTTTAAAAGGTCTTCGATAAAGTCTTCCCTGAACCTGTAACTTTCAAATATCGACAAGTCGGGGGTAAATTCAACCAGTGTCCCATTTGGTTGTTTTGATTCAACAATTGGAAAGTCATCAGTTATCTCACCTTTACTAAAGGCAACAGCTTTTTCTTCACCATCCCTGAAGGCTGTAACTTTAAAGCTCGATGATAATGCATTTACGGCTTTTACACCTACACCGTTTAAGCCCACAGATTTTTTAAATACTTTGCTGTCGTATTTGGCGCCGGTATTCATTTTTGATACTACATCAATTACCTTTCCCAACGGGATACCGCGCCCAAAATCCCTAACCGTAACCGCCCCATCCTTAAGGGTAATGTCAATTTTTTTCCCAAACCCCATCATAAATTCATCAACGGAATTGTCCATTACCTCTTTTAACAAAACGTAAATTCCGTCGTCGGCATAAGCCCCATCACCAAGCTTACCAATGTACATGCCAGGCCGGCGGCGTATATGTTCTTTCCAGTCAAGGGTTTGAATGGTTTCTTCTGAATAGTTCTGAATCATTTTTAAACATGATTTTATCAGTAATATTAGCTATTTTCAAATTTATTTTATACTGCCGATGGATAAAATGCCTTTGAAAAAATTATTCAAATATAATGAAAAGGTAAAAGGGGCTGAAAATTGTTTATCAACAATAAAATCAAAATTCAAAATACCAATAAGATAAATTTTTGGGTTAATTTAAATGTAGCCTAATCATGGAGATTTGTCCTCCTAAATTAAACAATCATCCTCCCGGATTGCAGGTAAGATAGATATTTTTGAATTTGGTAAAGGTATTGCATTTTAATAAGCAGCCAATTTGTAATACCGCGCAAATAAGCTTGAATAATCAATATATACTTACAATTTGAATATTTGTTATGAAGAGAAATATTAATTTCATAGTGGCGGTTATTTTTTGCCTATTAAACGCAAATATTATAACCGGGCAAAAAATGGTGGTTAATGTTAATAAGCCTGTTTCTGAAATAAAACCCACTATGTGGGGTTTGTTTTTTGAAGATATAAACTTTGCCGCTGATGGTGGTTTATATGCTGAGCTTGTTATAAACCGTTCGTTTGAATTTTACAAACCTTTAATGGGGTGGGATATTATTCCCAAAAGTAATTATGACGGTTCAGTATTAATAATGAACCGCGAAAACAACCAGCCTGCAAACCCACGTTACGCCAGGGTTAAGGTTATTGGCAAGAATAAACCGGTTCGGTTAATTAATACTGGGTTTCGTGGTATGGGGGTAAAAGAGAATGTAGATTACAATTTTTCAATTTGGGCACGACAAAATAATGAAAGTTCTGTAGTGCTTAAATTAGAGCTGCAAAGTGAAAATAAGGAAGTTATAGGACGTGCTTTTTTACAACCGGGATCTAATGATTGGCAAAAACATGAAATTAGTTTTACCAGTACCAAAACCGATCCAAAAGCTACATTAAACATAATTTTTGAAGGTGAAGGTGTTATCGACATTGATATGGTTTCACTTTTTCCTTCTGATACCTGGAAAAAACGAGCCGGCGGCCTCAGGGCTGATCTTGTACAGATGCTTTTTGACATGAAACCGGGTTTTTTACGTTTCCCCGGTGGGTGTATAGTTGAAGGTCATGATTTAAGCGTTCGTTATCAATGGAAAAAAACAGTAGGGCCGGTTGAACAACGTGAAATGATCGTTAACAGGTGGAATACAGAGTTTTCACACCGGCCTGCCCCCGACTACTTTCAATCTTTCGGATTGGGTTTTTATGAATATTTTCTGCTTGCGCGTGATTTAGGGGCTGAGCCTCTTCCGATTATTAATTGTGGTATGGCCTGCCAGTTTAATACATGCGAACTTGTTCCTCTTGACCAATTGCAGCCTTACATACAGGATGCCCTTGACCTAATTGAGTTTGCCAACGGTTCAACAGATAGTAAATGGGGTAAGCTTAGAGCTGAAATGGGAAGCCCAAATCCCTTTAATATGAAATATATAGGAGTTGGGAATGAACAATGGGGCCCACAATATATTGAGCGTTATGTGCTGTTTTACAATGCAATTAAGGAAAAATACCCCGAAATGATAATTGTATCCGGTTCGGGCCCCTTTCCTGATGGCGAAGATTTTGAATATGGCATGAAGGCCTTGAGGGAATTAAACGCTGAGATTATTGATGAACATTACTACAGGCCACCGCAATGGTTCTTTGATAATGCAACACGGTATGATTCGTACGACAGGAATGGGCCTAAGGTTTTTGCCGGTGAATATGCGGCACAAAGTGTGGCCATTGCCAGTCCGAAAAACAGGAATAACTGGTTAACGGCCCTGTCTGAGGCTGCATTTATGACCGGGCTTGAGCGTAATGCTGATGTTGTCCATCTAACATCATATGCCCCTTTATTTGCCCATGTTGAAGGATGGCAATGGACCCCTGATTTAATTTGGTTCGATAATCTAAATGTTTATGGTACCCCGAATTATTATGTCCAGAAAATGTTTGCCGTAAACAAAGGAACACATATTGTGCCAATTATGTTAAACAATAAAGCTTTAACAGGTCAGGATGGATTGTATGCATCAGCTGCTATTGATAAATCAACCAACGAAATTATTATCAAAATTGTAAATAGAACCACTGTATCAAAGAAAGCTGATATACAACTCGATGGAGCCCGGAGTTTAATAAGTATGGGTAGTAAAACAGTATTAAAATCTGATAACCTTGATGCTGTGAATTCAATTGGAAATCCAAAAAATATTTATCCGGTTGAAAGTAAAATTAAAACCAAAGGTAAAGTCATCTCTACCGAAATTGAACCTTTAAGTTTCACAATAATTAAAGTCCGTCAGAAATAATTCTATAAAAAACTGGTAAGAGCGGGGATATTGCCGGATGCCTTATGGTCTGATTTTTCAGGTGTACAACACAAGTCAGGAGTTAAGGTAACCGGCATATTTCTTTCTTCATAGTTGATGGATACTTTTTTAGTCACAAAATGTATTTAATTGTTTGAATAGTTTGCCTTTCCGGGATTTTTTCAAACTTAAATTGTTTTGTTTAAATTATTTGTTTAAAATTTGTTTGCTTTTATAAAAGTATTTGGTACTTTTAATGGGTGTTTGAAAAGCACCTTATAGTTGTGTTCATCAAAATAACAGTTTATTTAAGTGCAAGCGAACTGTAAGGCTGTTTATAATTAATAAACATATGGCTTAAATACTTGAAAGCGAATGGTTTTTTAAAAAGAATAAATAGTTTCAAAACAAAAAAAATATTACTATGCTTAAACAGTTTGAAGTTTGGTTTATTACCGGAAGCCAACATTTATATGGCCCAAAAACCCTTGAACAGGTGGCAGAAAATTCACAGGCCATAGCAGCAGCTTTAGATAAATCTGTGCATATACCTGTTAAGGTTTTGTTTTGTCCAGTTGTTAAAACAGCCGAAGAAATAAGTGAGGCTGTTACAAAAGCCAATAATTCGAAAAATTGTATTGGATTAATTACATGGATGCACACCTTTTCGCCGGCCAAAATGTGGATAGCCGGATTGCGTAGCTTACAAAAACCCTTTCTTCATTTACATACACAATTTAACCGCGACTTGCCCTGGTCGGAAATTGATATGGATTTTATGAATTTAAACCAGGCTGCACACGGCGACCGTGAATTTGGGTTTATAGGTAGCCGTTTACGAATTCAGCGGAAAGTTGTTGTGGGGCATTGGAGCCAGGAAGATGTTCAGAAAAAAATTGGAGTTTGGGCCCGTGCCGCTGCCGGATTCAATGAAATGAAGAATTTAAAAGTTGCCCGGTTTGGCGACAATATGCGTAATGTAGCAGTAACAGAGGGAGATAAAGTTGAAGCTCAGATTCGCCTTGGGATAACAGTTCATGGATTCGGAGTTGGTGATTTGGTAAAGGAAATTTCACTGGTGCCCGAAGACGCTATTGCTAATCTGACAAAGCATATTGAGGATAATTATGAAGTTGCTACTGAATTGAAAAAAGGAGGGTCAAAACACAGTTCACTTCGTGAATCGGCAAAAATTGAAATTGGCCTGCGTACCTTTCTTGAAAAGGGTGGGTTTAAAGCATTCACAAGTAATTTTGAAGATTTGCACGGACTTTTACAATTGCCCGGCTTTTCGGTTCAGCGATTAATGGCTGACGGTTATGGTTTTGGAGGTGAAGGAGACTGGAAAACAGCAGCGCTCGTTAGGGCAATGAAAGTTATGGCCACCGGGCTTGAAGGTGGAACATCCTTTATGGAAGATTACACTTATCATTTACATCCCTCAGGGGCAAAGGTTTTGGGAGCCCACATGCTTGAAGTTTGTGAATCCATAGCGGCACAAAGGCCAATTGTTGAGATTCACCATTTGGGTATTGGCGGAAAAGCCGACCCCGTTCGCTCACGTTTTACAGTAAAAACAGGGCCTGCAATTAATGTGTCAATTATGGATATGGGGAATAGGTTCCGCATGGTAGTTAATGAAGTTGATGTAGTCCCTTTAGATGAGCCTATGCCAAAATTGCCGGTTGCCAGCGCTTTGTGGGTCCCTAGACCAAATCTTGAAGTGGGTGCTGGGGCATGGATTTTAGCAGGCGGCGCCCATCATACATCCTTTAGTCATTCAGTTACTGCTGAATGTATGGAAGATTTTGCCGAGATGGCAGGTTTAGAGTATTTGTTGATTGACAAAAACACCACAATTTCTGGGTTTAAAAAGGAGTTGCGGTGGAACGATGTATTTTATATGCTGAATAAAGGAATATAATTTCATTGTGTCATTTGTAAATTTATTAAGTATAAGTAAAAAGTGTTTGGGAACATTTTGTAGTGGCACAGGTTCCCAAATGCCTTGAAATTTTTAAAAACACAACTATGCTTGAAGAACTTAAGTCGGAAGTATGCAAGGCCAATATTAATCTTGTTAAATACGGCCTTGTGGTTTTTACATGGGGAAATGTAAGTGCCATAAACAGGGATTTAGGTTTAATAGTTATTAAACCAAGTGGGGTTGAATACGATGGAATGCTGCCCGGGCATATGGTGGTGGTTGATATGAATGGAAAGGTAGTAGAAGGGAAACTCCGTCCATCATCCGATACGCCCACTCATATTGAATTATATAAAGCATTTCCTTCAATTGGAGGGATAGTACATACCCATTCCACATATGCAACAGCCTGGTCCCAGGCCGGAATGCCCCTCCCTATTGTCGGGACTACTCATGCCGATTATTTTTCAGGAGATATACCATGTACAGGGGATATGACTGCTGATGAAGTGAATGGGGCATATGAAGCTGAAACCGGGAAGGTTATTGTTAATGTGTTTAAAAATATTAACCCCGATCATATACCCGGTGTTTTGGTTAAAAATCATGCCCCTTTTACCTGGGGTAAAAATGCAAATGATGCTGTTCACAACAGTGTAGTATTGGAGCAGATTGCAAAAATGGCCTTTATCTCCAAAACGCTTAACCCCGAAATGACTATGAACCCGTTACTGTCAAATAAACATTTTGAACGAAAGCACGGGGCAAATGCCTATTATGGGCAAAAATGAACCGTAATAAACGAAAAAATTAAAAACAGGGAAGTGATTTAACCATACTGCGAAAGGATGTGAAAACCGGCTTCCGTATTGCATTATTATTGTATAATACATTTAAAGGGAATATAAAATGTCCGAAAAAAAATTTGTAATTGGGTTAGATTACGGTACCGACTCGGCCCGGGCTGTAATAGTTGATGCAATAACCGGGAAAGAAGTTGCATCAGCAGTTAAGTATTATCCCCGATGGAGCGAGGGTAAGTATTGTGATGCATCAAAGGACCAATACCGGCAACACCCTCAGGATTATATTGATGCAATGGAGTATATTGTAAAAGAATCATTAACCATTGCAGGGCCAGGTGTTGCAGAAAATATTGTTGGAATGTCGTTTGATACCACAGGAAGTACTCCTGTTTTTGTAAATGAGCAGGGTGTTCCACTTTCAATGCTTCCTGAATTTGCCGATAATCCAAATGCAATGTTTATATTATGGAAAGATCATACTGCCGTTAAAGAAGCATCAGAAATAAATGAACTGGCCCGGAAATGGGAGACAGACTATACCCGGTACGAAGGAGGAATTTATTCTTCTGAATGGGTTTGGGCAAAGGTTTTGCATGTGTTAAGGAAAGATGATAAGGTCAGAAAAGCTGCCTGGTCATGGATTGAACATTGTGATTGGATGCCTGCTCTTATAACCGGAAATGTTAAACCTGCCGAAGTTATACGGAGCAGATGCTCAGCCGGCCATAAGGCAATGTGGCTGGAGGCATGGAACGGGTTACCTTCTGAAGAGTTTTTAGTTTCACTTGACCCTGTTTTAAAAGGTTACAGAAAAAGGTTATATAATAACACATATACCAGTGATGTAAAAGTTGGTTTCTTAACAACAGAATGGGCTAAAAGACTTGGATTGACAACGCGTGTAGCAGTTGGAGTTGGTGCTTTTGACTGCCATATGGGGGCTGTAGGGGGTGAAGTTACCCCCAATGTTTTAGCCAAGGCCATTGGAACATCAACCTGTGATATTATAATTGCCCCGTATGAACAAATTGGCGATAAACTAATTGCAGGTATTTGCGGACAGGTGGATGGGTCGGTAATCCCCGGTTATGTTGGGTTAGAAGCAGGACAGTCGGCCTTTGGGGATATTTATGCGTGGTTTAAAAAGATAGTGGGTTGGCCCGTTGAGAATATACTGGCTAAAACAAATATTGTAAATCCTGAAATAAGGGCACAACTGGTGGAAGAAACACTTGGTAGCATATTGCCGGAGTTGGCTAAACAAGCCTCCGCAATACCAATTGAAGAATCAACAGTAATTGCACTTGATTGGATGAATGGCCGTCGTACTCCAGACGCAAGTCAGGAAGTGACAGGGGCAATTGCCGGTTTAAAACTAGGAACAGATGCACCTCGTTTATTTAGGGCATTAGTTGAAGCAACTGCATTTGGCTCAAAAGCAATTGTTGACAGGTTTTTAAGAGAAGGGGTTGAAATTAAGGGAATAATTGCATTAGGTGGTGTGGCCAAGAAATCTCCTTTTGTTATGCAAACTCTTGCTGATGTATTAAATATGCCTATAAAAGTTGCCAGGGCTGAGCAAACTTGCGCTTTGGGAGCTGCTATGTTTGCATCAGTTGTTGCAGGCGTATATGTAAATGTAGAAGATGCTCAAAAAGCAATGGGGCAGGGTTTTGATGGTGAATACAAGCCAAATGCCCGAAATGCTGAATTTTATAATGAAACTTACAGTAAATATTTGAAATTGGGAGCCTTTACTGAAGGCGGGAAATTTTAAAGTAATTATTCAGTAAGATTTAGATTTTTATTCTGGTTTTTTGAATTGCCCAATACAAAAAACCACCTGTTTTGTTTTTTTTGTTTATACTGATAAGGGTAAATATTCTTAAACCCGGATTAGTCATTAGAAAGGCAATGAACTAATGACTTAGCCGGGATTA
>JBBIVA010000117.1:0-12549 GCA_037439945.1 Marinilabiliaceae bacterium | reverse complement strand
TTAATCCCGGCTAAGTCATTAGTTCATTGCCTTTATAATGACTAATCCGGGTTTAATTACCAAAAAATGCCTTAATGAAAATTGTAAAGAAAAAAGTCTATTAAACAATTCTTTAAAACCCATTCAATCAATGAAAGTTCACAAATCAATTTATTTCTCATTTGGCCTTGAGTACAGGGATATTTTAACAATTCTGTCAAAGTTTGATTTAATAAAGGCCGTGATAAAGGATGACCGAAACGTGGTTAAAGTATCAAATCTTAACGGGATACCAGTTGTAATTAAATATTATAAAAAAATACCTTGGGTTAACCGTCTTATTTATAGTTTTATAAGAAAGACCAAGGCTCAAAGGGCATATGAGAATGCTGAAATTCTTACCCATAACGGAATAACCACCCCATTGCAGGTGGCTTTTGTTGATATTTACAAATTTAATATCCTCCATAAAAGCTATTTTATAAGCCTTTATGTTAATTGTAAATCCACCGATCAATTATTCAAACAACCACTTGAAAAGTGTAAAGACGCATTAAAGTCATTTGCACGGTTTACCTACAAATTGCACAAGTTGGGTATTTTTCATAATGATTATTCACCTGGAAATGTTCTCTATTCTGTTACTGCTGATGGTTTTGATTTTTGTTTAATTGATAACAACCGGATAAAGTTCCGGTCATATTCACGGCAAAGGGCAATAAGGAATTTAAGACGTATTAATTTACCACTGGATAAGTACGCAGTATTTGCAATGGAATATTCTCAAATGGAACAATCTGATGCCATGGATACAGTGCAACGTATGCTATTTTATTTTCAGACCAGAAAAGTATTGAAAAAGTTTCGAAACCAAATTAAGCAGCAGATTAAAAAGATGTTCGGGGTTTTACAGTTTTTTGACAAACCGGCAATAGATTAAACCCAATTAGGTGGCAATTGTGTAAAATGCAGACTGAGGGTATGTAATGTGGTTAATTAAAATGTGCATCGATTTTTTTGTTACAAATAAAGTTTTATTATAAGTGATGTGTTTTTTAAAATATTGGAAAAATTTAATATGGCTATTATTTATCCCGGGTCAGGTTGATTCTTTATTGGCACAGAACCACAATTTTGTCAGCAGGTCCACAACATTTAGTTTGTTTCGCGAACCAAGCTATATTTCAATGGCTGGAGGTGTTGGGAATATCGATAACCTTGTTTTTGAAGCAGATATTATTCCATATTACCAGGTAAGTTTAAACAGTTCGCACAAATGGGGTTTGGAACTTTCTCCACAGGTAATTCTAAGGATGTTTAACCAGAAGTCGTTTCCAGTTCGTACGCCATCTTTTATGCCCCGGGTAACATTTTATTACCATATACAGGAATCAAAAAACAAACCTGTCGATCTTTTTGGATATTTATCATGGTGTCATCACTCAAACGGGCAGGAAAACTCATTTTATTTGGAAGACAGCATAAGTACCAACCGAATTTCAGGGAATTTTGCCACTAACATGGTTGAGGCAGGGCTTTTTCTCTCAAAACCCAACCGGCGTAACCCATATGCCGTTCATTATACAAAGTTTTCTGCCCTTTACCACTATTATCATATTAATGAGTTAAATAACCGTCTTGGCGATTTAAGGTTTTTCCTTGATTTTCAAACATCGGTTAACCTGTCAATGTCATTAAGATATTTCAATCTTGTCAGGACTGAAAACCCAAAAAGATCATCAGGGTTAAACTTTTCTACAAAAATTGGATGGATTGCCGGTAATATGTCAGGTTTAAAGGCCTATGATATAAACAGGCTGATATTAAAAAGTACAATATCATTTAAACCCGCAATTTTTAAGGATGTGACTTTGTTTGCACAATACTATTTTGGGCAGGATTATTACAATATCTACTTTGAACGTACCCTAAGGGTTTTAAGATTTGGAATCTCAGCCAAACCCTCTTTTGCAGGATTTAATTAGTTAGTTTTGGTCCCCCCTGGTTCAGAACATTGTTATTTTTACCGGTTTTTTTAATATATATATAATCAAAGCACTGGTTGTTAGTATTATAAATACCAAGGTTAACCATAATGGTTTGAATGCAAGCTTGGGTTTAAATTAAATGAGGATTTTATCTTATAACATAATAATAAGCAATACCCGGTACAACCAAACAATATGTAATTTTCATTTAAGGTGAAAATTGCATGCCTGTCATTATATTTTAAAACCACAATTCTGAATACCATGTTTTGAAGTAATGACGTTTCATATTCGATATACTGCATTTTAACTCCATAATATATCACTTCGGTACTATTAATAACTTTTTAAAGAAGGTTGAAGATAACTTTGGCAAATGAAAGCCTATTTAAATAGTAAAAAAGGGTTCAATTGTTTAAACCGAGAATATATAACTATGAAGCAGAAGTATTTAACACTAACAGGAGTTTTAATTTTAATTCTTATTACAAGTTGTAAGAATGTTGAGCAAAAAGGGCCTGTAAAGCTGAGACCGGTTAAAACCACAAAGCCATTTGTAGGAGAGGTTGCTGATAATATGGATTTTAACGGGTTGGTAAAAGAATCCGGAATTGCCGGGGTTGCCTTCAGGGTAGGAGGTACTGTAAATGGTATTTATGTGAATGAGGGTGATTATGTACAATCAGGAGATTTATTAGCATCATTGGATGCCAGGGATTACAAGGTTGGACTGAATGCTGCTGAGGCACAATTTGTTCAGGCTAAATCTGAATATGACAGGTATCAAGGGTTATATAACCAGGGAAAATTTCCGGCCAATTCATATGAAAAAATCAAGACCAACTTTGTGGCATTAAAAAGCAATTATGAAAAAGCTATTAATGCTTTGGCAGACACACGTTTATATGCGCCGTTTTCGGGTTATATATATAAAAGGAGTATAAATAATCATGAAACTATTGCACCAGGTTCCAATGCATTTACTATTGTGAATATACATGATCTGGATGTTGTTTTTGGTGTGCCTGAAACAATATTACCTATGTTTACATCGCAAATAACTGCAACCGCCAGGGTTTCAGGTATTGATATTCCAACAAAATTAAGATCAATAGCTACTAAATCAGGTGATAATAACCTATATGAGGTTCACCTTTCATTTCAAAATCCCGACAAAAATAAAGTCCGTCCGGGTATGTCAGCCAAGGTTTTTGTTACATACAATAAAGAATCTGGCAATAATGTTTTTACATTACCCGTTCAGGCTGTTTTTTACAGGCAACAAAAATCCTATGTGTGGATTTATGATAATGTTTCCCAGGAGGTTACATCAAAAATGGTGGTAGCCGGGAACATTAATTCGCTGGGGCATATAGAAATTTTACAAGGTTTGTCAGGTGATGAAACCATTGTGGTTGGAGGGGTTAACTCCTTGTTTGAAAATCAGAAAGTTAGAGTTGTTGCAGAAAACAAAACCTTGTAATTGATTATTATGTTCGAAAAAATATTGAATCAAAAGGCCATGCTTTCCGCCTTTTTGATAATACTTGTATTGGGAGGCATTGGTTCGTTTTCGGGGTTGAGTAAATTGGAAGATCCTGAAATAGCTGTTAAAGCTGCCGTTGTGATCACATCCTATCCTGGAGCTTCGGCTGAAGAGGTAGATCTTGAAGTCACTGATGTTCTGGGAAAAGCCATTCAAAGACTTGAACATATTGATTATATAGAATCAAGTTCAATGCCCGGAATGTCTCAAATTACCGTGTATATTAAAGGACAAATCCACACAAAGGAACTTCCACAAATTTGGGATCATTTACGCCGAAAGGTCAACGATGCCAAACCATCTCTTCCTCAAGGGGCAGGGAATCCAATAGTGAATGATGATTTTGGAGATGTGTACGGGATATTTATGGCTGTAACAAGCGATGGTTATTCATATCAGGAACTGGAAGGACATACCGATTACCTGAGAAGCCAGTTATTATTGGTTGATGGGGTAAAACGTATTGAAGTAATAGGTAAGCAGGTTGAAACTGTTAATATAACTTTTTCTTCGGATAGGTTTGCCCAGCTTGGGGTTAATCCATTGTCAATTGTCCGTGCATTAAATGATCAGGGTTCTGTTGTTAATGCGGGTTCAGTAGTTGCCGGCCCCGAAAGAATAAGGTTAAATATTGGGAAAAAGTTTCAATCCATAAATGAAATAAAGGATTTAAATATACCGGCAAATGATAGCAAGAGTTTTAGATTGGGCGATATAACTGAAATTACAAGGGGATATTTATCGCCAAAAAGGTCCGGCATGAAGTATAATTCACTTAATGCATTGGGATTGGCGGTTGCAATGGAGTCAGGTGACAATATTATTGAGCTTGGCCAACGGATTGACAGCAACCTGGACCGATTAGCTCAGAATCTGCCAGTAGGTATTGAGGTTCATAAAGTTTATAATCAGCCTACAAAAGTTAAAAGTGCCATCAATGATTTTACCATTAACCTTGTTGAGTCGGTGGTTATAGTAGTTGTTATTTTGCTTTTCGCAATGGGGTTAAAAGCTGGTTTGCTTATAGCAAGCAGTTTGGTATTCACGATTCTGGGTACTTTCATTGTTATGGATTTTATGGGAATGACCCTGGATAAAATATCATTGGGGGCAATTGTACTGGCTATGGGTATGCTGGTTGACAATGCCATTGTTATTGTTGATGGAATTCTTTCCGATTTGGGTAAAAGTAAAACACGCAGCACTGCTTTTGTGGCATCTGTTAAACAAAATGCCCTGCCACTTATAGGTGCTACCCTGGTTGCAATACTGGCATTTATGCCTTTGGCATTTAATACAACAGCCGCCGGTGAATTTTTAAAACCACTATTTTACGTGCTGGCTATTTCATTAATAATTAGCTGGATACTTGCTATAACCCAGGTTCCCTTTATGGCGGCACTATTCTACAAAAATGCCAAAATAAAGAATAAAAGTGCAGAAAAATTAAAAGATCCTTATTCGGGACCTGTTTATAAATTATTTTCAAATGTTATACGCTATGCCTTGTGGCACAAATCATTTTTTACAATTGGTACTGTTGCAGTATTGATCCTTTCCTTTAGCGCTTTCGGTTTAATTAATAAGGATTTCTTTCCAGGCTCGAACTATAATCAGTTTATGATGGAGTACCGTTTACCAATGGGTAGCGATATTAACCAGGTTGAAAATGATTTACATGAAATTGAAAAGGAACTCCTAAAATGGGATGAAGTAAAAAAAGTTGTAAGTGTATTAGGAAGTTCACCCGTACGATATACTTTATCACGTCCAATGAGTAGTTTTAATCCATCATATGGGGAATTAATTATTGATACTGAAGATTATAAAGCTGCTGATGAGTTGATCCGGAAAATTGAAGCAAACATTCCGGAAAAATATCCACAGGCAGAAATAAGGTGCCGTAAATACTCGTCGGTGGGGGGTGAATATAAGATACAGGCCGTTTTCTCAGGACCCGATACAGATGTTTTATTACACCTTGCCGACCAGGCGAAAGCAATTATGCATAAGGAACCCAATGCTGTTTTTGTTAATACCAACTGGGGAAATGAAACCAAAACAATTTTGCCCGCATACTCACATGATAGGGCCCAACGTATAAATATTTCACGAAATGATGTTGCTTCGGCGTTGTCAATTGCAGGGGATGGTATGCCAGTTGGGGTATTTCATGAAAACAATGCCCAGCTACCAGTCGTTCTTAAATTAAATTCAAGCCTGCAAAATAACCCATCATCAATTAATACAATACCTGTTTGGGGTAATTATTCCCTGACAAGCGTACCATTGGCACAGGTTATCGATAGTATGGTTTTGGGAAGTGAGTTTTACCAGATAAAACGCCACAACGGTGAAAGGTCAATTAAAGTTCAGTGCGATCCGGCGCAAGGTTTAACTGCCCCTGCGGTTTTAAATCAGTTTCAGCAAAAAATAGAAGATATTTCACGCCCCGATGGTTATAAGCTGGAGTGGCACGGGGAAATTAAGGATAGTAAAATGGCCAATAAGGCTTTACTTGAAAATTTACCCCTGGCGCTGTTGTTAATGGCTTTAATTGCAATAGGTTTGTTTAATAATTTCAGGCAGCCTGTTATAGTTTTCCTGATTGTTCCTATGGCATTCATTGGTATTATTTTAGGATTTCTTTTTACACGGATGAATTTTGGTTTTATAGCCATTGTTGGTGGGCTGGGCTTAATAGGAATGATGATTAAAAATTCAGTTGTATTAATGGACCAGATCAATATCGACATAAAATCCGGTAAAATGCCGGTTGTTGCAATAATAAGGGCATCTATTTCAAGGGTCCGTCCGGTGGGAATGGCATCCCTAACTACAATACTTGGGATGTTTCCTCTTTTGTTCGATCCAATTTTCCAAGGTATGGCAGTAGCAATTATGTTCGGGTTACTCTTTGGTACTTTTATCACACTATTAGTGGTGCCAGTTTTGTATGCCCTGTTTTATAGAATTGACACAAGCAAGCTTTCGCTGGTTGGGAAAAGAAATTAATAATTGAGGATTAAAAAATCAACGATTCAAATTAAAATGGAGATTATGAACAAAAGATATATAGTTTTATTATTGTCGTTAATAATAATTAATAATTTACCTTCCCAAACACAGGTTTACTTGTGGGAATGCCGCAAGGATGCCGTTGAGTTTAATAAGTCGCTGGATATGGCACGTATGGACGTACGTTATGCTAATGCAGCAGTAAAAGCAGCCCGAACCGCTTACCTTCCAAAGGTAAGTGGAACAGGTTCAATGATGTACATGCCGGAAATCGATGATTTTTCAATTCCGGGATTTTTCCTGCCCACCGCTGAAAATTCTGAAGCTGCATCAATGGGTAATTATTCCGGAACAAGTGATGTTTATTTTCCGGGTTTTCAGATGGATATGAGCGTCATAAAACTTTATATGGCCGAATTGTCAGTTGAACAGCCAATATATGCAGGTGGCCAGGTTCGATTAGCCAATAAAAAAGCCCAAAAAGGACTGGAACTGGCGCAACAAGCTTTAAACTTAAAGCAATCTGAAATAATTTTTGGGGTGGACAGAACTTTTTGGAGTTTGGTTGCTATTCAGGAACAATCAGTTGCCATCAATCGTTATATTATTGCCTTGGATTCTCTGGCATCTGATCTTTCTTCTTATTATACTTTAAATCTGATACCCAAAAGCGAATTGTTAAAAGTAAAAGTACAGCTTGATGAAGCAAAAATAAAGCAACTTGAGGTTGATAACATGCTGAAAATTACCAGTATGAACCTGGCATTGCTGACCGGAAGGAAGCTTGATGTTTTTTTACTTGCAGTACCTGGTTCAATAGGGGCAGATAATGGAAATAATTTTAATAAAAACCTTGATTTTTCATCAAGACCTGAATTGAAAATCCTTGAATATCAGAAAGATTTAGCTGGTTTGGACAAAAAGTCAGTTAAAGGCGAATATTTGCCACAAATTGGGTTAAATGTAGGATATCAATATATAAAGGTGGCCAATCTTTATGATGGTGGATGGAACTTTAGCGCCGGTGCAGGAGTTTCAATACCATTAATCCATTGGCGCGAAAAAAAATATCGTACCAATATGGCACATATTAAATTTTTGAAAACTGAAGCAGAGTTGAGTGGTTACAGAGATAAGGTAAACCTTGAGGTACAGCAAAGCCTCTTAAATCTTGAAACCGGACTTGAAAAGGTTGAACTGGCAAAGGACAACCTCACACAGGCAGAAGAAACTCTTTCGGAGGTAAAATTGAGTTTTGAGGGAGGCATTAATTCTATAACAGATTTATTAACTGCCCAGGCATCACACCAACGTGCCATTGCAAATTTAACTGAAGCCAGGGCAAATCTTGAAATCCTTAAATCTGCATATCTCAAATCAATTGGATTATTAACCAATTAAATTTTCAGGCAAATTAAATAAAGGGAAACCATAAATTCAGGATAATGTGGATTGATTTTAATGGGTAGGCAAAATGAATTTAATAATTAACTTTAAGTTTGGAAATTTGATTCTATTATGATTACGCGAAAAAGACTATGTCTGAAACCTGAAGAACGGCGGTTAAGAATTTTTGATATTCGCCGGATCGCAATTGAACTTGTAGCTTCGGTAGGCGTATCATGGCTAATGGTTACATTGTTAAGTAATGCAGGGAGTAATGCAGAACTTTCTTTTCGTGGGGTTTCATTCACAGCAATAATGTTGGTTGGTTTAAGTGAAGGAATATTTATTTTCGATTCACTCGTATCGAAGAAATATCCATGGCATCAGGCAATTACCAAAAGGGTTATAGCTCTTTTCGTTTTTGCACCACTTTGGCTTTTTATTGTTGGAATATCAATTCAAAAAATAAGCCAGTTGTTTTTTGATACTGTTCAACCTGTTGAAAAACATGTAATATATATCAGTCTTACGTTTTTTATACTTTTTAGTATTATTTATGTTATATCTTTAATAGGCTATAACTTTCATAATTCATTAAAGAGTTTTATTCTTGAAAATGAACGACTTAAAAGGGATAAACTGGAGATGGATTATTTTGCTTTGCAGGATCAGCTTAATCCACATTTTCTGTTCAATAATCTGAGTACCTTAATGGCTTTGATAAGACAGGATACTGATAAGGCCGAGAAATTTACAGCCGATTTTACCGATGTTTACAGGTATGTTTTAATGAGCTCAAGATATAAAGTGGCTGAGTTGGAGCAGGAACTGAAATTTATAAAATCGTATGTTAATATCCACCTATCACGGTTGGGAAATGGATTAAAAGTGGATATTGATATAACAGGGGAAATTACAAATAAAAAAATTCCACCTCTAAGCCTGCAACATCTGGTTGAAAATGCAATTAAGCATAATGTGGCAACTGAACAAAAACCCTTGTCAATTTTCATAGGAACCGAGAATGGAAAATTAGTTGTAAAAAATAACCTGCAACTTAAAACATCAACCTACTCAACTAATACCGGATTGGGGAATTTAGCACGCAGATATAAGTATTTTACAACAAAAGATGAAGTTGAAGTTGAAGTTTTGGAAAATAAATTTTTTGTGGTCAGAATCCCACTTTTATAATGATTAGTAGAGTAAAATAATAATATTCAGTTAATTAACTAAAATATTATTCCGGTGAAAATTGACATTGTAATAATAGAGGATGAGCCTTTACTGGCAAATTCGCTACAACAATTAATTGCTGATGTAAATCCTGAATGTGAAGTAGTTGCTAAACTTACAAGTATTGAAGATTCAGTAAATTGGCTTAAAAACCATCCTGAACCTTGCCTGATTTTTTTAGATATTCAACTTGCTGATGGCGTATGCTTTTCAATTTTTGAAAAAGTTGAGGTCGGAAATAAGGGAATTGTTTTTACAACTGCTTATGATGAGTATGTGTTAAATGCATTTGAATATAACAGCCTGGCATACCTGCTTAAACCCATTAAACGTGATGATGTTGAAAAGGTATTCGGGAAAATTGAGAAAGTATTGGGTACTATTGATCAAATACAGCAAAAAGAGCTGGTGCAGAAATATTTAAATATTGCCAGCACTTTTGAGAAAAATAATCCCAGGTATCGACAACGGCTGTTGGTAAATAAAGTTGATGGTTTTATACAGGTTTCAGTTAATAATATTGCATGTATAAATGTTGAAGAAAAAGTTGCTTTAGCCTATACTTTCCCGGGGCAAACCCATGCACTCGACATAACCCTGGAAAAACTTGAAGAAGAGCTTGATCCCAATCTTTTTTTTAGGGCAAACAGGCAGGCAATAGTCCACATCGATGCCATTGAAAGGGTTGAAAATTACTTTAATGGAAAACTTATTTTAATACTTAAAAAAGAATTGCCTGTTAACAAGGTTGTTGTTAGCCGAAAAAAAGCAGGTTTATTAAAATTGTGGTTAGATAGGTAAAAGTTTTATTAGTTGGTTATGTATAACTAAAAAGTCAGTAAATCAATGATATACTGGCTTTTTTATTTTAATCTGCCAATTGTCGGGGTACCAGATCTACAAAGGCTCCTATGGATGTAAGTTTAAATAAAAGTTGTTAGCAATCGATAACTTATTTGTTGTATTTTTTTTGGGCTTTGTATTTATGGAAAAATTGAATTTAGTCAATTGTGATTTCTGTATTCGGAAAATATTTTATGCCAAGTGGCAAATTTGATAGTGTTTTTTTAAATTTAATAGCTTTATAAATAAAGGTTTTGCCTAATTCTATAAACCTAAAATTTTAATTCTGTTCCGTAGAAGAGACTTATAATTATCCTTCATGCGATCAGATAAAAAGCTGATATTGATAAGGTTGAACCATGATGCCAAAGCACCGTTTATAACATCTAACGTTTTGTCAATTGTTTTGTCTGTCAGTCCGCAACGTTTTTTTCCAAAGTAAATAATTAAATCATCCTTGTTTAAGTTATGTTTTTTGCCGTTAACATTAAGGGCTATCTCTTCAAAATCAGCTTTAAGGACAATAGTTGAGTTTAGCAGGTCATAGGCTGGCGATAGTTCAACTTTGCCATCATTAATAATGATGGAATAGTTTTTCAAATGCATATCTTCATTACCAACCAGAAAGTTGAATAGCACCAGTTTGAAGAGTTTGGCTTTATCAATGGCCGGAAAAGTGCAATATTCTTCAATGAGGCTAACCAATTTCTCCATGGTGTAGTTGTATTTAGTTTCTCTGCTTAGACCTGCCAACTGAGCGAAATCTTCAGTGTGAATTTTATCCTTTTGTCCTTTACGGTCGAATCGCTTTATAAAGTAAGTTAAGCTGTTGTCCCCTGAATATATTAACCCATGTAATGGAACATTAATACCTATAGTTGAAGCCAAATGCATTGTGAGATCTTCATTTTGAGGTAATTCCGGAAAAATATGATGAGGTGGTTTTAGAATGTAACGGCCATATCTCTCCACTAAATCAAACCTATGTTGCCTAATATTAAGCACTGCACTTAATTTGGGCTGCACACCTTGTATTGACATTTTTGAAGCCCGTATCATGGCTTCTGACCGCAATTCTTCTGCAGTGAAGTCCAAAGGAGAAAATTCGGAGAGAGAGGCAGAAAGTTTCTTCAATCCTTCCAAACTGTAAATATTGTCTCCACAATGCTGATAGGTAATTGGACAACGGTTCATTCTATTACCTCCTTCAATGTTACATTCCCAACCAGATCATAACCCACGGCCATGAGTTGGGAGAATAAATCATTACGGTCGATTTTGCCTATTTTCAATAATCCTTCAAGCTGATGGCCTTCTGGCAATAACCCATCAAAAAAGGAAGGGAAGGCAAAGTATTTAAAACTCCTTTTTGAAACAGGCATACTTAGAGAGATGGCTTCTCCGGTATAATCTTTAACATATTCGAATAAGTATGATTTTTGAAAATCAATTTCGTAAAATATTCCAACTTCTTTATTATTGATATAGACAATGGCTTTACGCATGGTTTAATATTTGGTTCATCATCGGACTTGTGAGCTGTACTTTTATATTAAGCACATGTAGGATTTTACGAATAGTATTGAGCTTAATAGTCTCCTTTCCTTTCTCAATATCGAAAATTACGGTTTTTCCAACACCAGCCATCTCAGCGAGTTGATGTTGAGTTAGCCCTGCTATTTTGCGATGTTTGCGAATTATTTCACCTAAAAATTGTGGTTCTATCATGGTATTATTGTTGCAGCAGTAAAAATATGCATAAAGATAATGATTGTCAAGCAATTCTTAATATTTTACCGTTATAGGTGTAAAAAACCCAAGTAAATAAAAACAGTAATGATGAAAAAAACAGAAAATCAAATCAAAAGGAGTTGAGAGATTTTTTTAAAAAACCAAAATTACTGCCTTGGCGGTAATAGTCGCTTTTGTTTGTAATAAAAAAATAAACTGAAATGATTTAAGCTTTAAAGGTCTGTTTTGATGTTTAATAAAGAGCATCAGGTTTACTTTTTAATTAATACAATACTTAAAGTAATTATTATTCCGGAGGTTGCCAATGGTGATTAATTGGTTTACTATAAAATGTTACAAACATGGTTAACTAAAACCAGCGATAACTATATAGGTTATAAAAGCTTTTAAATCAGATAATCGTATCCATCAATAATTAATTTAACAAATTACTGCCTCTGGCCTTGTACCTTCGTACAATAAACTGAATTCCAAAAGTGTTAATTGTTTTATAACCAATCAAATTAGGTTTTTTTTAGATAATTTGAATTTGTTTATGTGAAAGTTCACCTATTTGGTCACCAGAAAACTCCCAACTCCCATATCACTCCAATGTTAATTTAACCAAACCTTGCGCATATCTTATTTTATGTGGGTTGCAGGAGATAGGTGAACCAATAATAATCAATCATTTGCTTCACCGTTTGGTTCTCATTTTTGTTGAAATAAATCAATTTGAATTAAATCACAACAAACAAAAAACCCTGCAAATCATACGATTTACAGGGTTTTTTGTTTGTTCAAATTTGATTTTGTCGGGGT
>JBBIVA010000116.1:0-12568 GCA_037439945.1 Marinilabiliaceae bacterium | reverse complement strand
AATTTCTAATGACGGTCATTAGAAAAAATGGCTAAAGACAAATTTGGGTTTAAAACTTCATAACCCAATGTTTTAAAATCAAAAACGCCACATCCAGTTTTTCTGATTGTGGCGTTTAACTGTGGTCCCGACGGGATTCGAACCCATATCATCAGAACCGGAATCTGACATTCTATCCATTGAACTACGGAACCAAAAACCAGTTGCAAAATTAGACTTTTTCCCGACCACACCAATTCTTTTGCCAAGATATTTATTCGGTGCTTAAAACTATAGAGGTTTCCTGCGATTGGCCTGGCAAAATTCCTAATAAATTCTTTCTTACATTTCCGCTTTCAACGCAAACAAACCGCTTGTAATCTTCCGGGCCTAGATCACTTATTTTTGAAGATGTTTTATTCCATGGATTCCAAACGATGGTTGATCTGCTTCCTGACTTTTTCACTTTTATAACCCTGTTCAATGATGTGTCAATAACCTTACATTCGGCAATTGTATCCAAATAAATCCGGTTAATTTCACGGTTTACTAAAATTGAACTGCCCTCCTTTTTCTCAATCTTTCCATTCTGAGTTGAATCAATAAATTGATTCGACTCCAATCCCTCAATATACGTCTGGGAAGAATTCTCCACCGCAAAATAAGAGTGAAAAGCATTTTCAACTTCAAACAAAGTGTCCCCTGTGTTTTGAACTATCCATTTAACATCTAGGCTTTTCCCCACTGAAACCTCAAGCTGGCAATAAAAGCTAAATGGCCACATAACTCTTGTATAATCATTTGATTTCAACCCAAGTATTAAAGAGACTTTTCCGCTTTCACTTTTCTGGGATGAAACTACATACCAGTCCATAATTCTTGCAAAACCATGATTAGGTAGTGATGGTTGGGTTGAATGAACATTAAACCAGGGGAAACAAAGTGGGATTCCACCTCTTATGGGTTTACCCTTTTCAAAAGCTGATTTACTGCTAACCATTAAAATATCCTGTTTCCCAACCGGAATAAATGAAAGTATATGCCCCCCGTAAAGTGAAACTTTACAATGCGAAAAATCACTTCTGATATCAGCAATTACAATCCCATCATAATCTTCATCAAAAACCAGGTTGCCATCTATTCCAAACATCATGTTTAATTCCCTTAAATCCATTTCTCCAAATATTATAAAACTTTGATAATCACTTTCTACTTCGTTTCAAAAAAAATACCTGTAATGTTTATTCATTTTTAATATCCACAAACCAATAATGCACTTAATACACCGTGTTCAAACTTTTTTACCTTATCATACCCAAAGTGAAAATTTAATAAATATGGGTGTCTAACTTAAGGCAGAATATTTGTAAAAGCAATATTTAACCCCAATAAATTCTGAACCGGATAATTATTTAAACTAACCCATCGCATATGGCCATACTATTCATGACCCTTTACATAACCTACTTACATTACTCATAAATTAAAACAATCCGCTTCGTCCATAATTATTAACATCACTATTATCTTACCATCTTAAATCTTATCATCTTATATCTCATCTTCTTTTTTTCTTTTCCTATTTACAAATTCCCGGTGCCTATATAAAACAAGCCTCTTCATTTAAAAAACTTTTCATAAATTCGCATCCTGCAAATTAAGTGTAACTTTTTCATTATAACCGGTTATGGAATACAACTTTAGTGAGATTGAAAGTAAGTGGCAAAAGTACTGGATTGAACAAAAAATTTATAAAACAGATATTGACCCATCAAGGCCAAAATTTTATGTTCTCGACATGTTTCCATATCCCTCAGGAGCCGGCTTACACGTTGGCCACCCACTTGGTTATATTGCGTCCGATATTTACAGCAGGTATAAACGGTTGAAAGGGTTTAATGTTTTGCATCCAATGGGTTATGATGCCTATGGATTACCAGCCGAACAATATGCAATTCAAACCGGGCAACACCCCTCTGTTACAACCGAAAAAAACATTGCCCGATACAGGGAACAGCTTGATAAAATTGGCTTTTGTTATGATTGGGAACGGGAAGTTAAAACCTGTGACCCAAAATATTACAAATGGACTCAATGGGCTTTTATAAAAATGTTTGAACATTATTACGATAATAATTTACAAAAAGCCATGCCAATTGATTCATTAATAGCCCATTTTGAAAAAAATGGAACTATTGGCCTTAACGCTCCTGTAACAAAAGAAATAGGATTTACATCAAATGAATGGTTGACCAAAACCGAAAAAGAAAAACAGGAAATATTATTAAACTACCGCCTGGCTTACCTGGCCGATACTATGGTAAACTGGTGCCCTGCATTGGGTACGGTTTTGGCCAACGATGAAGTAAAAGATGGCTTTTCAGTGAGAGGCGGACACCCCGTTGAACAAAAATTAATGCGCCAATGGCTATTAAGAGTTTCAGCTTACGCACAACGTTTACTCGATGGCCTTGATACAATTGACTGGAGTGACTCCCTAAAGGAAATTCAAAAATACTGGATAGGTCGTTCAGAAGGTGCTGAGATAATTTTTCCTATAAAGGGTTCCAATGTTAAAATGGAGATTTTTACCACCCGTGCCGATACTGTTTTTGGTGTCACTTTTATGGTCCTTGCCCCTGAAAGCGAATTGGTTGAACAAATAACAAAACCTGAAAATAAATCACAAGTAGATGCATACATCGAGGAAACAAAAAAAAGAACCGAAAGGGAACGACAGTCCGATATAAAAAAAATAACAGGGGTCTTTACCGGAGCTTATGCTATAAACCCTTTATCAAAACAGGAAATCCCTGTTTGGGTGAGCGATTATGTTTTGGCAGGTTATGGTACTGGAGCTATTATGGCTGTTCCAGGGCACGACAGCCGCGACTTTGCTTTTGCAAGGGCATTTAAACTCCCGGTTCCACAGGTGGTACTACCAAAAGGAGAAAAACCTGCCGATACCGATTCCTGGAGCGACTCAATCGATTCTAAAGAAGGAACAATGATAAACTCAGGATTTTTGGATGGTTTGGATGTAACCAAAGCGATTGAAAAAACCAAAGAATATATTACTGAAAAAGGAATTGGAAAAGTTAAGGTTAACTACAGGCTTCGTGATGCAATTTTCAGCCGCCAGCGATACTGGGGTGAACCATTTCCGGTTTACTACCGGGATGACATGCCTTATATGCTTAACATTGACCAATTACCGCTTGAATTACCCGACGTGGATAAATACCTGCCCACCGAAAAAGGAGAACCACCACTTGGCAGGGCAAAAAACTGGCAAACAGAAAATGGTTATCCCCTTGAATTAAATACAATGCCGGGGTTTGCAGGTTCATCGGCATATTTCCTGCGATATATGGACCCCCATAATAATAACGAACTGGTAAGCTCAAAGGCAAACCACTACTGGCAGGATGTTGATTTATACATTGGTGGTACTGAACATGCTACAGGTCACCTGGTTTATTCCCGCTTCTGGAACAAATTTTTGTTCGATTTAGGTGTTGTTATAAAAGATGAGCCCTTTAAAAAACTGGTAAACCAGGGTATGATACAGGGCCGGTCAAATTTTGTTTACAGGGTTAAAGGAACAAACCAATTTGTTTCACTTGGATTGAAAGATAACCACAATACAACTCCTATACATGTTGATGTAAACATTGTGCATAACGATGTACTGGATATTGATTCATTTAAAAAGTGGAATCCCGAATATAACAATGCAGAGTTTATACTCGAAAACGGTAAGTATATTTGCGGCTGGGCAGTTGAAAAAATGTCGAAATCAATGTTTAACGTAGTAAATCCTGACACCATTGTTGAACAATACGGGGCCGATACCCTTAGATTATATGAAATGTTTCTCGGTCCACTGGAACAATCAAAACCTTGGGACACCAATGGTATTGATGGTGTGCATAAGTTTTTACGCAAAACCTGGCGTTTGTTTGTCGATAAGGATAACTCACCCAGGTTAACAAATGAAAAACCCACTCCCGAAGAACTCAAAATTTTGCACCGCACCATAAAAAAAACCGGCGAAGATGTGGAACGTTTCTCCTTTAATACTGCCGTTAGCTCATTTATGATTTGCGTTAATGAATTAACAGACCTGCGATGTAATAAAAGAGAAATTCTTGAGCCATTACTTGTTCTTTTGGCTCCTTTTTCACCTCATATGGCCGAGGAACTATGGTTGCGAATTGGAAACAAACCATCAGTTTGCAATGCAGAATGGCCTGAATTCAACCCCGTTTTTTTAGTTGAAAGTACCGTTCATTACCCGGTTTCATTTAACGGAAAAATGCGGTTTAAACTTGAACTGCCGGCTGATTTAACAATAGAGGAGATAGAAAAATTGGTATTTGCAAACGAACAAACCAAAAAATGGACCGAGGCAAAACAGGTGAAAAAAATCATTGTAGTACCCGGAAAAATTATAAATATTGTACTGGCTTAAAACCAGAACTCTACATTTATTATTGTATTATTTTTCAATACTTTAAAGTTTTAAAAATGAAATAAAGAGCTAAAAGCATTCTGCTTTTGGCTCTTATTCTTTGCAATGATAAAATTTTAGATTTATGACTTTTACTGAAACTCGTAAAGAAATTCAATCCTATTTTATGATAACAATAGGATTGGTAATTGGCTCAATAGGATGGGCAGGGTTTATTATTCCTTCAAAAATTATTGGCGGCGGAATTATAGGCATATCAACAGCTTTATACTATATAGCAGGATGGGACATAGGTTTAATTTCACTTATTCTGAACGCAATTCTGATTTTACTGGCTATAAAAGTAATTGGGGCTTCATTTGGCATAAAAACTATTTATGCAATAGTACTTTTCTCAATTTTACTTTCAGTAATAACCCGGTTTTTTCCTGAACCCCTGGTTGAAGAAAAAATGATGGCAACACTCACAGGAAGCATCCTCGCCGGATTTGGCGGTAGTATTATTCTTCTGAACGGTGGCAGTACCGGCGGAACTGAAATAATTGCATTGATTATAAATAAATACAAAAATATAAGTATTGGCAGGTTACTTCTTACTCTGGATTCAATTATCATAACATCATCGTTCCTTCTGTTTCACCAGGTTGAAACAATGGTTTATGGTTTTTTGACGCTTGCCATTTTTGCCTATACTATCGATCTGGCAATTAGCGGAACAAAACAGACAGTGCAGATTTTTATCTTCTCAAAAAAACACTCCGAATTGCAACACCATATTATTCATGTGGCCAAAAGAGGTTTAACAATTCTTCCCGGTCAGGGTGGATTCTCCGGCGAGCCTGTAAACGTTCTTATGGTTATTGCACGAAAAAACGAATCGCATGTAATTTTGCGCCTTATTAAACAAATTGACCCCGATGCATTTATCACAATGGGCAATGTTATGGGAGTTTACGGAAAAGGATTTGAAACTATTAAAGGATAAAGTTTTTTATAAACCTGTTTTGGCTAAATTGTGATTTTCGTTAATTTAGGTTTTTTTTATGATTTTATGTGTCTTACTTTAACCCTGTGAAAAAAATAATTTAGAAATGAAACGGTCATTTTTGCGAAAAAGAAAACCTGTCAGTGTTATTAAGTAAACAGCAAGGAATTGAAAACCGAAGTAGTAAATATAGCAACCAGGCAGTTTCACCTAAAAGTAGGAGTCCTAACACAAAAAATTATATGCCGATGAAGAAAATTATAATAACCATTATTGCCTTAATAATCATAATAGCCGCATCAACTATATACATTAAAAAATGGAAATCGTTAAATGATGTGGACAAATCAATTACCGATTCAATTTTAATAGCAGATTTCCCTGGGCCACCATCACGCCTTTACGGATTTATAGAAGACTCTTTTATTATTGAAAGAAATTTTATTGGCCGGAATCAAAATCTTGCATCAATATTGCTCCCCCATAAAATTGATTATTCAGCTATACACCAGTTAGCATTAAACAGTAAGGAAGTTTTCGATGTACGTAAAATAAAATCAGGAAATAAATATTCCTTGTTTTTTAATAAAGACTCAGTAAAAACTCCGGCTTACCTGGTTTATGAAATTGACAACACCGATTATGTAGTAATGGGCCTTACCGGGGAAAACATAGTTACCCGTCACCAAAAACCTATTAATACCATAAGAAAAACTGGCGAAGGAATAATCACATCATCATTGTGGAATGCAATGAGCCAGAATAACCTTAACCCAATGCTTGCCATTGAGTTATCAGAAATTTATGCATGGACGGTTGATTTTTTTGGCATAGAAAAGGGTGATAACTTCAAAGTCATATTTGATGAATCGTATGTTGAAGGTACCTCAATTGGAATATCCACGGTAATTGCAGCAAAGTTTATCCATAGGGAAAAAATTTATTACGCCTTCAGATACCAGGAAGACAGCACAATGGCAATGAGTTTTTTCGATGATAAAGGATTAAGTCTCAGAAAAGCATTTTTAAAGTCACCTATTAAGTTTGCCCGCATTAGCAGCCGGTTTAGCCATAACCGATTTCACCCCATTCTGAAAATAAGCCGCCCACATCATGGGGTTGACTATGCCGCCCCACAGGGAACCCAGGTATACTCAATTGGTGATGGCCGGGTTACAAACCGTGGATGGGACCCTAAAGGTGGCGGTAACTACATTAAAATTACACATAATAGTGTTTACTCAACTGTTTATATGCATTTATCAGGTTTTGCCGATGGCATATCCAGGGGCGGACCAGTTAAACAAGGCCAATTAATAGGATACGTTGGTAAAACCGGTTTGGCCACCGGTCCCCATCTTGATTTCAGGGTTTATAAAAATGGCAGCCCGGTTGACCCTCTAAAAATTGAAGCCCCACCGGTTGAGCCCATTAAAAAAGAAAATATGACAGGATATCTTGAATTCATAGCAGCATTAAAATCTGACCTTGACACCCCAAATACAAAATCAGGATACTCAAACCATCAACATGAGATTACAACCGGAGCAGATCTAAAATAACTTTAGGAAAATACACATATTCAAGTTCGTGAACCTTTGATGCAATTGCAACCACATCATCACCAGGCTCAAGCATGCATTTAGCCTGCATAATTATTGCACCCTCATCATATTGCTCATTCACATAATGAATTGTAATTCCCGATTCAGTTTCTCCATTTTCCAACACTGCTTTATGAACATTATCACCAAACATTCCCTTGCCACCATATTTTGGTAATAATGCAGGATGAATGTTAATTATGCGTCCTGGAAATGATTTTACAATTTTTGACGGTATTAACCACAAAAATCCGGCTAAAACAATTAAATCAGGGATATTGTTAATTAAAAAATCCAGAACATCATCAGAATGATAAAAAGCATTTTTATCAAATACCAAAGTGTTGATATTTAACAGTTCTGCGCGCTTAATAACATAAGCATCAGCACGGTTTGTTGCCACCCATGAAACTTTTGCCCCACCATTTGCGTTTATCGTTCGAATAATATTTTCAGCATTCGAACCCGAACCTGAAGCAAATATGATTATATTTTTCATTTACAATTGATTACAATGCTAAAATTAGCACTTTTAAATACCAAAATTAGAAAAAAAAAGTGCCTTACATCAATTTACTTTACAGAATATTTGATTTATTTTAGGCAAATCTTTTTCTTTGCACAATTATTTTTTAAACCAAAATTGAATTATTAACTTAAAATTTAAAGCTATGTCAGACATTGCATCAAGAGTTAAAGCAATTATTGTAGACAAGTTGGGAGTTGACGAATCAGAAGTTACTCCAGAGGCTAGCTTCACCAACGATCTGGGTGCTGACTCTCTTGACACTGTTGAACTGATTATGGAGTTCGAAAAAGAATTTAACATTGCTATCCCCGACGATCAGGCCGAGAACATTGGAACTGTTGGAGATGCAATTGCCTACATCGAAGAAAACGCCAAGTAAATCAGTAAGTTAAATTTCTGAAAAGTAATTATGGAGTTAAAAAGAGTAGTAGTAACGGGTCTTGGTGCTATTTGCCCAATTGGCAATACCATTGATGAATATTGGAACGGCCTTGTGAATGGTGTAAGTGGAGCCGCACCCATCACTCGATTTGACACCGCCAATTTCAAAACAAAATTTGCTTGCGAGGTTAAGGATTATAATCCTGTTGATTACTTCGATCGTAAAGAAGTAAAGAAACTTGATTTGTTTGCTCAGTTTGCACTAATTGCAACTGAGCAGGCAATTCAGGATTCCGGGCTAAACCTTGAAACCCTTGATCCTGATGAGGCAGGGGTTATCTGGGGTGCCGGAATTGGTGGGATTATTACATTCCAGGAAGAAATTAAAGGGTTTGTTGAAAATAACGGCGTACCCAGGTTTAGTCCGTTTTTTATACCAAAAATGATTTCCGACATTGCTGCCGGACATATCTCAATGAAGTACGGGTTTCGCGGACCAAACTATGGAACAGTTTCTGCATGTGCTTCATCTACTCATGCTCTGGCCGATGCATTTAATCTTATTAGGTTGGGAAAAGCCAAAATTTTTGTTTCCGGAGGGTCAGAAGCTGCCATTAACGAAGCCGGATTAGGTGGATTTAATGCTCTACAGGCTCTTTCAACCCGCAACGACGACCCAAAAACAGCATCACGGCCATTTGACATTGGCCGAGATGGTTTTGTTATAGGCGAAGGTGGTGGTTCTATTATTTTGGAAGAATATGAACATGCCGTAAAAAGGGGCGCAAAAATATATTGTGAAATGGTTGGTTCAGGTATGACTGCCGATGCTTACCATTTAACAGCACCACATCCCGATGGTTTAGGAGCATCCAAAGTTATGGAAAGCGCTTTACGCGATGCCAATATGGCCCTTCATGAGGTTGATTATATTAATGTTCATGGAACATCAACACCATTAGGTGATATAGCTGAACCTAAAGCTATTCAGAAGGTTTTTGGTGACCATGCCTATAAATTAAATATAAGCGCAACCAAGTCAATGACAGGTCACCTGCTGGGTGCCGCCGGAGCCATTGAAGCCATTGCATCAATTCTTTCAATTAAGCACAGAATTGTACCCCCAACAATTAATCATTTTGATGATGATCCCGAAATTGACAATAAACTCAATTTTACCTTTAATAAAGCTCAAAAACGCGATGTTAAAGTAGTTTTGTCAAATACTTTCGGTTTTGGGGGCCATAATGCATCTGTTATTTTTAAAGCAATTGATTAACACGTGTTTAAACACATTTTGATATCTATGAAACTTCTTCCTCATCCGGGGAAGAAGTTTTCTGTATTGATAAAAAAAATTACCGGGTTCAGCCCTAAAAATTTATCTTATTACCATCTGGCTTTCCAGCATAAATCATTAATGCGTAAAAACCAGTACGGACAACCCATTAACAACGAGCGACTTGAATTTTTAGGCGATGCAGTATTGGGCTCCGTTGTTGCGCACGAGTTGTTTAAACAATTCCCCCATCTTGAAGAGGGAGCCCTTACCAAAATTAGGTCACGCATAGTTAACCGCATTAATCTAAACCGAATTGCACTGAAAATGGGGCTTGATAAAGTTATCAGAACACAGCCCCTTAATGATATGTCGCAAACTCATATACCAGGCGATGCATTGGAAGCACTAATTGGAGCAATTTACCTCGATTTGGGCCATAAAAAAGCAAAAGCATTTATTTTCAAAAAAATACTTGCCGAGGAAACCGATTTTTCAGATCTGGCCGAGAGTGATTCAAACTATAAATCACTGCTTATTGAATGGGGACAAAAAAATAAGTGTTCCATTCATTTTGTTACCGAAGAATATCCCAACCAGGTACCAGGATCTGTTAGCTTTAAAGCACATGCGCATATAAATCAAAAACTTATGGGTGAGGGTATTGGATCATCAAAAAAAGAAGCCCAACAAAATGCAGCTTGTCAGGCTTTTAAAAATGTTTCCAAATTTCATGGTATATCCTTCAATTAAAGTAACCACTTATATTATCCCCTAAAATCCCTTAAACAAATTTTCAACATTAATTAGGTTAAATATAATTTGATATATGTTTTTCGGCTAAACGAAAGGTTTAATCATGTTTGGTTTGAAGGTCTTAACTTCAAATACACTGATTTAGAACTATCAACATTTTTATTTATAACTACTATTGTTATAAAAGACTCTGATTATCAACTATGTCGAGTTAATTAATGTTAAATTGCACAATTATTATTGGCAAGCAACTATTTTTGTACTTATGAGCAGAAGATTCATTCAGGTCTTAATAATTGTTATATCAATTACTCTGGTAGGACTAATCTACATACAAACTATGTGGATTCATAATGCCACACGTATAAAAGAGGAACACTTTGACCAGATGGTTCGTCAGGCTATTGAACAGGTAGTATTGCGTCTTGAAAACAATGAAACTTCAATGCTTGGTGCTCAACTTGACCTTAATCCCGTTATTAACCTTCCGCCTAAACTGCAAAAAGAGAATAAATATTTTTCGGGTAAACCAATAAACCCAGAAACCAACCTGATGCAATACGACATTTCGGTTGACTTCTCAATTCAGGGTGCCCACATGAACACAAGGCTTTCAACCTATCAAAGCGATACTCTTGTTTTTAGTTACCAGGAGCGGACCCCTATGGTTTTTAATCCACTGGATAAAGTTGATCCGCTTTCACATGCCCTTAACAATATTCAAAAACAATTAAGGAATAAATTAGGTGAGCAGGGTGGGCGCATTATGAAAGATATATTAATAAGTGATAAACCAATTCAGGAGCGTGTTAACCGCGATATGTTGGATGGTTCACTGGTACAGGCCTTTGAAGACCGGGGGATTAAACTTCCGTTTGAGTTTGGAGTGTATGATTCGCGTGGAATTTTAGTTACATCAACAGCATCTTTTAATAAAGATAATGTAACCGCAACCTACCAAAAACACTTATTCCCAAACGATGTGCACCCAAAAGCAAACCATGTATTGGTTTATTTCCCCAAAAGACCTAACTTTATCATGGAGTCAATGGGTATGGTACTACCAACGGTGGTGTTCACGTTGGTTATGATCTTTTCATCAATTCTTACTTTAGTGGTAATTGTAAGACAAAAAAAACTGGATGAAATAAAAAATGATTTTATCAACAACATGACCCATGAGTTTAAAACCCCCATATCTACCATATCACTGGCTTCACAAATGTTGAAGGATTCAACGGTTTCTAAAACGCAAACAACCCTTCAGCATATTTCAGGAGTAATTCAGGACGAAAGTAAAAGGTTGAGCTTCCAGGTTGAAAAAGTCCTGCAAATGGCTATATTTGAAAAAGGAAAAGCCAGTTTAAAAACCAAGGAATTTGATATAAATGAACTGGTGCATTCGGTAGTTAACAACTTTAGAATTAAGGTTGAAACAAAGAATGGGAAAATTATTGAAAAACTTGAGGCAAAAAATGCAATTACTTTTGTTGATGAAGTGCATTTTACAAACGTTATTTTTAACTTGCTGGATAATGCCTTAAAATACCGACGGGGAACGCCGGTTTTTCATATTAAAACATGGAACCGGTCAACAGGGTTGGTTATAAGCGTACAAGACAACGGACTTGGTATTTCAAAGGAAAACCTGAAACGTATTTTTGAAAAATTTTACAGGGTACCAACCGGAAACCTACACAATGTTAAAGGTTTTGGACTTGGGTTGGCTTATGTTAAAAAGATAGTTGAAGACCACGGCGGTACCATAAAAGTTGAAAGTGAATTAAATGTTGGAACTAAATTCGAAATATTTTTACCCCTTAAAAATAACAAAGAATGGAAAAAGAATATAAAATTCTCCTGACCGAAGATGATGAAAATCTGGGAATGCTACTTAGGGAGTACCTGGTAGCCAAAGGCTATGACACTGATTTAATGCCCGATGGAGAAGCGGGCTATGAAGCCTTTACAAGTAAAAAATATGATGTTTGTATCTTTGATGTAATGATGCCTAAAAAGGATGGCTTCACACTCGCCAAAGAAATTAGAATGGTTAACAGCGATGTTCCCATTATATTTTTAACTGCCAAATCGATGAAAGAAGATATCTTTCAGGGGTTTAAAATAGGTGCCGATGATTACCTGACCAAGCCCTTTAGCATGGAAGAACTTCTTTTCAGAATTGAAGCTATTTTAAGGCGTACCAAAGGTACACTTATTAGTCAGGATGTTTTCCAGATAGGGAAATACAAATTTGACACCCAAAAACAACAGTTATCTGAAGGTGACGAGGTAGTAAAACTAACTACCAAAGAGTCGGAGTTGCTGAAACTTTTGTGCAATAATGCAAATAAGGTCCTTGAACGTAATTTTGCCCTAAAGACAATTTGGGTTGACGATAACTATTTTAATGCCCGCAGTATGGATGTTTATATCACCAAACTTCGTAAACATCTTAAAGATGACCCCTCAGTTGAGATACTTAACGTTCATGGTAAGGGATATAAACTGGTTATGTAATTCTATATCAATGTCGTTTACTTAAGGAATAAAGATAAAAATGTTCTTTGAAATAGTGGAG